>JBDKJT010000070.1:0-17910 GCA_039796475.1 Bacteroidota bacterium
TTTACAGTACTAACGAATCACCCAATACCATCAGCCTTGCTAAAATAAATAATGGCAGCGAATTAAAACTGGAGATGGATGCTAATACCAACAGCATACAATGGCAAACCACCAACGAAAATAATACCAGCCATTTTGAGCTGCAGGTGAGCTACGATAACCAAGACTTTATTACTGCCAAAAAAATTGCTGCCAGCGAAAAAACGGCCTGGGCTACTACTTACCAAGCCAATTTTACTAAAAGCTATATCTCTGTAGAAAAAGTGTATTACCGCTTAAAGCAGGTATTTATTGATGGCAGCGTGCAGTATACCAATGCTACCAGTTTTGTAAATCGCAGCGGTAAAGAGCTTACCTATACCATTGTGCGATAAACGTTTTATAAACAAGCTATAAACAGGTATATATACAATTTTTTATACCACTGCGGCGTTACCCTTTTTCAATATCTTATTTTTTTTTGAAAAACAGGTACACCCACATGAAACGCTTAATGGTAGGTTTGTTACTGCTACTGTGTGCTGCCACGGGCAGGGCACAAAGCAAAGCAATCAATTCTGTAATACTCAACTTTGGTAGTAACAACTGTGGCAATAAAACGGCGGTAAGTTTTTCTTCCATTGGCAACCCATTGTCAACGCCATTTTTAATGTCGAGCTGCAGTGTAAATCCTCCTTTCTCGGATGTATTTAGCAAGTTTATTGCGTACAATCCTAAAGACAACAAAATATACATCAACGATATTGGGAGCAACGACAGCAAGCTATATGTATACAATATGGGCCTGCCCGATAGTTTTACCTGCCCATCTCCCATGCCAGTTACGCCAACTTTTAATTACCTGTATGTACCTAATAATTTTGAGTTTGACATCAACGGCGATTTGTGGAGCATCCGAAACCTAAAAGACAGCAGTGCCATTATAGAACGGATTGACGAAGCAACCGGCACCATACTTTTTGCTAAAATTGTAAAGTTTCCGTTTAACCTTGCACCTAATACCCTTACCAGTGGAGATATTGTAATTATACCCAACGGGCGCATGTTTATTGTAATGGGCAACAAACCTTGCAGGTTTTATGAAATTACCAATTACAATACTGCCATCGGCAGTGCCAGGGCAGAGTATATAAGAGATATGCCCAAACCTTGTTATGGCATACAATTTCTTAACGGCACCATCGAAATGACGGGCACCAATTTTGGCTCATCCTGCTACCGCTATGTGTATGATATTTTAACCCGGGTAACCAGTGGCGAGCAACAGTTTCAGCTAAACCATACCCCGGTAGATAACTCCAGTATTACGCCAGCTACCGGCTTATCTAAAAGATTACTGGGCAATAGTAATATAGACAGCGTTACCGAAGACCTTGCATACGAAATATATGCCCGTAACATGGGCAATGTAAGGTTGCTAAATTTTAATATCACCGAAGATTTGGGTGCTGTATTTGGCGCTGGCAATGTATCGGCCGTAAATGTAATATTATTACCCGGTGGCAACCCCTGTGGCTTGGTACTTAACCCTGCATTTGATGGCGTAACCAATACAAAATTATTTAACGATAATCAAACCCTGAGTAACCTGCAAAACGGTTATGTATACCTGCAGGTGCATTTTAGGGCTACCAATCTTATCCGCAATAAAATTTATTACAACACTGCTTTTTCAAAAGGCGAAATTGGCAATATAGGCAGTCGTATTCCGGTAATAGACTCCTCTAACAACGGCGGTGCCAATGCCATCGATATGCAATCTGATGGAGATGCCGGCGATGCCGTAGACAACCGGCCCACACCCTATTACTTTGGTATGTTGCTGCCAATTAAATTTATTAGCATAAAGGCTGCCAGGGTTAGCAAGGGGCTAAACAGTATTACCTGGAGCATAGCACCACCGCCTGTACCGGTTGATAAATTTGTAATTGAGTATACCGAAGACCATACCAACTGGCAAACCGCCGGCACCGTTGCTGGTAAAGAGGGCACTACCAGCTTTTATTTTAACCATACAATTGGCAGCACAGAAAATATTTTTTACAGGGTAAAAGCCTACGAAGGCTCGGGCAAATGGTACCTGAGTACCGAAGCTGTAGTTAAAAAAGCGGAAGCCGACCAAAGCATTCAAATATTTCCTAACCCCGCCGATAAAATGGTAAACATTACCAGTACAGATATTAACTATACGGCCGACAGGCGTATTTATATCGTAGATGTTAATGGCAAGCGGGTGGCCGACCAAAGCTTTGCAAAAAAATCTATTGACATTAATACTACTGCCTTACCTAGTGGCCATTACGTGGTAAACATTGCCGACAAGGGCACGGTAACCAGCCTTCAATTGGTAGTAGCGCACAAATAAGTATGTGTTTTTTGATAGTTTCCACCGGTTAGCAATAACCGGTTTTTTTATGCAGCTACCAACCCGGTTGCCCGCCCAACACATATCATTTCAATTAAATATCTTTACCCCGCCAAACTAAATTGTTTTAAATCCACTGCATGAAAATGAAGGTACGCTGCTGTTTACTTTTTATATTGTTTACCGCTACTGCCTATGCCCAGCAAGCTACCGAGTACGATACATTGGTAAATACCACCCTGTACACCGTTAGTGGCAAAAAAGTAAATCCCTTTTTACCCTTTGCAGGTAAAACCATCCGCCATATTTACATCAAGCCCATTGGCTTTGAAAGTGCAGTAAACGACACCAACAGCTTACGCAAGGGCATTGGCATAGCCGCTGCCAACAATTTGCACAAAAACACCCGTATTAAAGTAATACAAAACAACTTGCTGTTTAAGCAAGGCGACCGGCTAAACCCCTACCTGCTATCAGACAATGAGCGCTACCTGCGTGACCTTAATTTTATACAAGACGCCCTCTTCATCATTCAAAAAATACCCGGCAGCCCCAATGAGGTAAACATTGTTGTAGTGATAAAAGATGTGTTTTCACTTGGCCCCGGCGCCGGCATTGGCGGCACGCAAAAATTTAACCTGGAGCTTAAAGACGAAAACGTAGGCGGCAGCGGTAACAGGATAGCCGCAGGTGTACTGTTTGATAATAACCGAACGCCAAGGCTGGGTATCAACGCTGAGTTTCTCAAACGCAATATCGGCGGTAGTTTTATCAATTGGGGCCTGGGTTATAAATCGTATGCCAATGCATTTAACAGCAACCGCAACGAAGAAAAACAATATTATATTCGTTTCGAAAAACCCCTCGTATCGCAATACCTTACCTGGCTTGGCGGGCTAGATGCCGGCTTGTACAAAACCAGCAATGCCTACCTAACCGACTCATTATACAACAGCGATTTTAAATACAGCTACTATAGTATAGATGCCTGGGCTGCTTATAATTTTGGCACCAAAAAACTTCGCCATACCGGCATAAAAAGCACCGTACGCAAGTTTTTAGCCATCAGGGCTTATCACCGCAACTTTACCAGCGCCCCTGATAAAACCAACCAGTATTATGATGGTACTTACGCCAATTATGCCGCTGTGCTGGGCAGCTTCAGCTTGTTTAAACAAAATTTTTACCGCACTACTTACATCTATGGCTTTGGCCGTAACGAAGATGTACCAGTGGGTTTTAGCGCCGCCCTCATCAGCGGTTATAGTATCCGCAGAGACAGCCAGTACAATCAATTAATTACAAGGCCTTATTTTGGGATAGAGGCACAACGCAGTAAATACAACCAAAAAGGCTATTACAGCTTTTATACATTCAGGCTGGGCGGCCACCGTTATAAAGGCGGCTGGCAAGATGTTGACCTGCTTTTAAATATAGATCACTTTACCCGGCTTAAGCCCATCGCCACCAATTGGTACAGGCGCTTTTTTATCAGTGGCGGATTTACCCGGCAGTTTAGCCCGGTGCTGGAGCAAGCCCTGCAACTTAAAAGCAATTTTGGCCTGCCTTATTTCGACTTTGGTTACATCCCTGCCGATATGAGAACTACGCTAAAAACCGAAGCCGTATTTTACCACAGTAAAAAATGGTGGGGCTTTGGTTTTGCACCTTTTGCCTTTGCCGATATGTGCCTGCTAAAACCTACCCGGCAAAGCTTTTCTAAAAGCGAAATGTATACAGCAGTTGGCGGCGGTTTCCGCATACGCAACGAGGCACTCATTTTTGGCACCATCGAGGCCCGCTTTTCCTATTATCCGCACTTGTTGCCAGGCATCAATCATTTTAAAATAAAGTTCAACACCAACCTGCGCTATAAATACAACAACAGTTTTTACCGTAAGCCCGATTTTGTAGCACCCAACAGCTAAGCCAGCCATAGCCACTAACATATACAAGTGTACGCAAGCAGCGGTACAGCACCCGGCAGCGGCTCCGCTATCCACTACTAGTACGGCACAAGCCCACGCAAGGGCCTCACCGGGCTATCCGTTACTATCGGGCGTAACAACCCGGCCACTGTACTACCAGCAGCAGCAAAGCCAGCCATGGCTTTAGCAGGCAGGCTGTATATTTGTAACAGCAATAAAATAAAGATTGCTTTATACAACAAGCCGCCTGCCCCCTGCACCCGGCAAGCCGCACAAACAACCTCAACCGTTATGGATGCCGTAAAAGAAAAAATAAGGCTGGCTTACGATGAGCTGGCAGAAAAATACAACGAGCTGATTGAGCACAAACCACACAATGCTTACTACGACAGGCCCAATACCCTGCTGTTGCTGCCCGATGTAAAAGGCAAAAATATATTAGATGCCGCCTGTGGCCCCGGCAAATATGCCCAGCTGCTGATGGCACAGGGTGCCAACGTTACCGGCTTTGATATTAGCCAACAAATGGTACGCCTTGCTCAACAGCGCAATCAAGGCAAAGGCCATTTTTTTGTACACGACCTTGCTGCACCTTTTACCATGCTGCCAAACCAACGCTTTGATATAGTGCTTTGTGCATTGGCCTTGCATTATGTACAACACTGGCCACCCACCATACAAGAGTTTTGCCGGGTATTAAAGCCCGGAGGGCAACTCATCCTCTCTATCGAACATCCTTTTTTTGAATACAACTACTTTAATTCGGATAAATATTTTGAGGTAGAGCATGTAAAATGTACCTGGCGTGGCTTTGGTAAGCCCGTACAAATAAACAGCTACCGGCGGCCATTACAACAATGCCTGCAACCCCTTACCAGCAATGGCTTTTATATAGATGAGTTAACCGAACCCAGGCCCGTTAAAGAGTTTGAGCAGTTAGATCCCAAACATTATAAAGAGCTCAATGCTTTTCCAGGTTTTATGTGCATAAGGGCTGTAAAACGCTAGCCCATCAGCCATCTGTTATTTATCGGCCTGGGCATTGCAAATACTAGGGCAAACAGGTATCTTACCCATCCTAAAACATTATCGTATGCCACAGTATGTAATAGAAAGAGAAATTGCCGGCGCAGGCAACCTGAGCCAGCAACAGTTAAAAGACATCTCACAAACCTCTTGTGCGGTACTTAATAAAATGGGGCCACAAATAAAATGGGAGCATAGTTATGTAACCGGCGATAAAATTTATTGCATCTACACCGCCGATAACGAAGCGCTGGTAAAGGAGCATGCTGCACAAGGCGGTTTTCCTGCCAACAAAATAAGCCAGGTAGCCAGCATCATCAGCCCTGCTACAGCCAATTAACAAACGGCTGCTTTGTCGCAGCATTTGGTATACTGGTCTATTTATTATCCCGGCTGCTTGCCGGTAATCTATTTTTATGCCGGCTTTATCCATCGTTTAGGAGTATATTTAAATCTTTCACACATATTGCAACACAAAAAAACAAACATGAAAATTGTAAAAACAAGCTGGCTGATTGTAGCCGCTGTAGCAAGTAGTTTTAGCAGCATGGCTCAAACTGCCGACGAAGTCATCAACAAACATATTGAAGCCATTGGCGGCAAAGAAAAACTATCGGCCATTACTTCGGTAAAAATGGAGCGTACCCTGCAAATTATGGGCAACGATGCTCCTGCCACTACCATCATTCTTAACGGAAAGGGCTACCGCAACGAGTCTGAATTTGGTGGCCAAAAAATGGTGGAAGTTATTACTGATAAAGGTGGCTGGGCCATTAACCCGATGATGGGCAGCGCCGACCCACAACCCATGGCCGACGCACAATACCAGGCTGGCAAAGGCCAGTTGTATGCTGTACCCCTGCTTAACTACCAGGCAAGGGGCGAAAAAGCCAGCCTGCTCGGGCAAGAAAAAGTAGGCGATGCCAACACTTACAAAATACAGCTTACCGATAACAGCAACCAGTCTACCACCTATTTTATTGATGCCAGCAGCTACTATATTGTACAAACAGTAAAAACTGCCGACATGATGGGCCAATCGATGGACCTTACCACCACCTACAGCGGTTTTAAAAAAACCGACTATGGTTGGGTAGTGGCCGAAAATATAGAAATGAGTTTTGGCGGCCAGTTTTCGCTAACCGGCAAAACCACCAAAACAGAAATTAACAGCCCCGTGGATGCTGCCATTTTTCAAATGAAGTAAGGCATACCATACACATCAGCAAAAAGCCTGCAGCCATGGTTGCAGGCTTTTTTTATAACGGCATCCAATTACAACCAACGGCTGTAAGCCGGCATTGTTTTGATCGTTTAAAAAAAAACAGATACGTATCCGTTAGGCTAAGCATAGTGGCAGCAACCCTGCTGCGGCCAGCAATTTATACAAGCTCCTTTTATATTGGTGGGTTTACTTTATCTTCACCAGCCTTAGTTTTACCAATTGAGTCAGCCAATTCATTATACTACCGATGTATTAATTGCCGGTGCAGGGCCGGGCGGTGCCGCTACCGCTATTTTTTTAGGCCAGCAACAAGTAAAGCATATCATTATAGACAAAGCTGTTTTTCCCAGGGATAAAGTGTGTGGCGATGCCTTAAGTGGCAAAACGGTAAGCATGCTAAAACGTATTAACGCTAACTGGAAAGAGGTTTTTGTACAGCAGCCGGGCAAGGCCATTATAAGCAATGGTATTCAATTTACCGGCGGCGGCAATACCATGCTGCAAGTGCCCTTTTTGTTAGACAATACCCGCCAGCACGAGCCCTGTGGCTTTGTAAGCCGCCGGGTACATTTTGACCACAGCTTGCTGCAGCAAATAGACAGCAACTTTAGCCAACTAATAAGCAATTGCAGCCTGCAGCAAATACAACAAACCAACGATGGCCTGTTGGTTACCGTTATGCACAACGGCCAGGCCAAAACTATTTTTACAAAAATGATTGTAGGCGCCGAAGGGCGGGATAGCATTGTAGCAAAAAAGATGGCCGGCCACCACATGCAGCCCAACCATTTTAGTGCAGGCATACGTGGCTACTACAGCAATGTATCGGGCATGCATTCGCAAAATTTTATTGAGCTGCATTTTTTAAACGAGGTACAACCCGGCTACCTGTGGATATTTCCTTTGGCAGATGGCGCTGCCAATGTAGGGGTTGGTATGCTAAGCAAAACCATTGCCCGTAAAAAAGCCAACCTAAAGCAACTAATGCAGGATGCCATACAACAGCATCCGCAATTAAAGCAACGGTTTGCCAACGCACAGCTGCAAGGGCAGCTGCAGGGCTGGGGCCTGCCCCTTGGCTCAACAAAAAGAAAACTAAGCGGCCACCGCTTTTTATTAACCGGCGATGCAGCCTCACTGATAGATCCCTTTACCGGCGAGGGCATTGGCAATGCACTGGTATCGGGGTTGGTAGCCGCAAGGGTAATACAAAAAGCAGTGGCACAACAAAACTTTTCGGCCAGCTTTTTACAACAGTACGATACGGAGATTTATAAAAAATTGTGGAGTGAGCTAAAGCTTAGCCATTACCTGCAAATACTATCCAGCAAGCCTGCCCTGTTTAATTTTGTTATTAAAAAAGCAAGCCGCAGCAAAGAGCTGAGAGAAACAATTAGCTGCATGTTTGAGAATGTAGATATCCGAAAAAAATTTACCAACCCGCTATTTTACCTTAAAATTTTGCTTAACCGCTAATACGCCTGCAGCCTGCACCAGGTGCATGCTGCAACTGCAACGGCCGCCTGCTTACAACAGTAAGCCTGTAATAATGCATACAGCAAGCGATACAAGTAAAAATATAATTCTGCTATGTTTCATACCGGCAATTTTTATTAAAACAATACAAAGCTTACCATGCTTTAATTTTTTTAAGCACCCAACGCTGCCAGCACCAGTAGTAGCCTGGCAGGTATGGGTAGCCGTAAGTATATTAAAGCAATGCTGTACATACCTGCACCAACAGGGTTGGTTACTGTTGCACAGCCTGCTAATACCAGCAATTTTTTTACCCTGCTTTACGCATTTTTATTACCGACACATCGGTATAGGTATAGGTACCGCCGGCATAATTTATTTTTATGCGAAAGTAGGTTTTGGGTTGCTGCGCCACCTGGCTGCCCACCATCACCTGGTAAAATGCAGCGCCTGCGGCAAGGGTTTGCAACGAGGTAAAATTATTTTTATCCTTACCGGTTTCCAGCTCAAAAGAGGTAATCCCTTTTTCATTGATCGTTTTCCATTTTACCATAAAGCCGGTGGCAGCGCCTTGTATAAATAAGGGACTGATGGCAAATGGGCCACCCTGCCCGTCGTGCAGTGCAATCAGGTCTTCTGCGGTAATGGGCTCGTCTTGCTGGGCTTGGGCGCCGGTGCTAAGCAGCATACAACTAACGGCCAGGCATACAGTTACAATTGTTTTCATAATAGCGGTTTTATACATAGCAGGCAGCATGGCCTATGCCAAAACACAACTAAATAATTAACAAGCAGTTAGCCTTAACCCTGTACATCCCTTTTCTTTAATCTGGAAAAAAAATCTTTTTTATGCCATTGGGCAGGCTGCAGGGTTGCAACAAAAAAAAGGGCAGCCCGTGGCGAATAACGGCCTTGTTTTTGCTGTTATATCCATCGCAAAACAACCTTTTGCCCATCCAACACTTATGAAAAAACTGCTACTCACCCCCTGTGCAGCCTTTACAATGCTGCTATGCCCTGCACAAAACCTTATTGTAAATGCCGGTGCCGAAAGTATGCCCCGGGGTACCGGGTGGACGATAGTGAGCCAGGGAGCCCTCACCTGCCTCTCTGCCCCTACCGATAATATCATTAACTGCACCATGAAACCCGATGGCTCTGCCAACTACCCCTACGATCATACCACCGCTGCCAGTGGCGGCACCGTATTTTTTTTAGGTTGCAGCAGCTACTTCCAGGGCCCTTTTGAAATATACCAGGTAGCAGATATATCGGCCGATGCGGCCATGATAGATATTGGCAACGAAGTGTACAGCTTTAGCGGCTATATGCAAACACCCGTAAGCAACCAAACCGACCAGGGGCGATTTATTGTAGATTACCTGGATGCATCCGGCAATATAATAGGCCCCAGCTATACCAGCAGCTGGCAATCGTATTTTGGAGGCTCGGGCACGGGCTGGCATTTATATACCAGCAGCCGCATTGCACCCGTTGGCACCCGTAGCATTAAAATAAGGATGCAGGCTCAGATGTATATTAACCAGCCGGCCATTAATGTTTACTTTGATGATATATCGCTTACCAAACCTTTTATTTTACCCCTCAGCCTGCTTAGGTTTACCGGGCAGTTGCAAAATGGATTGGTGCAGCTGCAATGGCAGGTGGCTAACCCTGCGGCCTACCTGCAATACAAAATAGAAAGAAGCAGCGATGGGCAAAATTTTTACCCCGTGGCTACCATACCGGCACTGCAAGCTGCCAGCTTTTTTACAGAGCGGCCACCGGCCGGCAGCGGGCAGCTATTTTATCGCATAGGGGCATACAGCACCGCCAATAAAATAGATTACAGCTCCATCATTTGTATTAAAGCGCCCAACCAACATTTTACCATCAGCCCCAACCCTGCCAGTACCATCATTAACATTGGCGGCTTTACACAAAAAGGCATGCTTACTTTGTACAACAGCAGCGGCACGGTAGTACTTACCAAACCCATCAACAGCACATGGGCATCCATCAACAGCAGCCACCTGCCCGCAGGCATATACCGGCTGCGGTTTACCAGCTCGGGCTATAGCAGTTGCCAGCCTTTAATACTTTTGCCGCATTAAATAAGCCCTGCCAACCGCTGCTTGCATGTAAGCTTTGGTAGTATTCAGCACGCCGTGTAAACCGGGCATAAAATAATAACCACCCCAAAATACCCCGTGCATGGGGGCAAATAAGTATTTTAGCATAAACCTTAGCTTATTAACCATATGGCATTTATTACTGCAACCTTTGCTGCCTTATTATTACTGGCCGGCATTATTTACTTTGGCAAAAAAAAACCGGGCTACAGCCACCTTAAACACAGCATTAGCGAACTGGGCGAAACAGGCAGCCCCATTAAAAAAAGCATCAATTACTGGTTATTTTTACCGGCAGGTATATTATTGCTGGATGCCGCTTTGTTTAGCTATCAGCAGCAGCGTACCAATGCTGCCGGGCTTGCGGCCTGCATGGGTGCAGGGTATGTAATAGCAGCGTTTTTTCCTTGCGATGCCGGCTCGCCTGTTGCCGGATCGTGGCGGCAACATATACACAACCTGGGCGGCCTTATTGAGTATGGCGGCGCTATTTACTTTATTAACAAAGCGGGCCAGCAAGGCTGGCATATTGGCAACCTTCAATTTAAAGTAATTGCCATTTGGCTGCTGGTTTGCCTTATTATTACCGCCATACCCAAAAACCCCATAAGGGGGCTGGCACAGCGTTTTGCAGAAGCCTGGATGTTTGTATGCCTGCTGTACATGCTGTATCCACGCTAATAAGCGATGCTGCAATTTTGCCGGGTAACGGGCTTTTTAATTACCCTGCTCACACAACAAACATTATAGCACAGCAGCTAAATACGGGGATGGATAAACGCTTATTGTAACACGTAATTTTTTTGTACGCTCCCGTTGCCTGCTTGCTTTGTGCAGCTTAGTATTTACAGCCTTAGCGGCTAATGATTAACCGGTTATTATTTATTGCAACCGTATAAGCAATGCAGCTACTAAAAACAGTAGTGCCAATCATTTTTGTAATAAGCCTGGCCGCCTGCGGCAGGCACTACCCGGCTGCACCTGCACAAGCCGGCTTAATACAGCAGTTTACATCGCTTGAAGACAGCAGCATACAGCAACCCGTACAAACAAGCTGGGGTATTAATACCGGCTGGAGTATTTACAAAGACATTATGTTTGCCGGTACCGCAATAGAAGGCAGCCTTACCCACAACATACAATTTGCCAAAGGCAGGCGCCTGCTTAATTGCCGCATTACCGGCGGAGATGCTTACAACAACCTATTTTTTACCAATACCCTTGCCCGGCAGTGGAAACAAAAAAAATGGCATTTTAGCAAAGCCAATGCATTTAGCTACAGCATGCATTTTTATGTAGATAATTTGATTGATTGCAGCAATGGCAACCAGAGTGAGCTGGAGGGGCTTGAGTTTACTTTTCAAAAAGCCACCCCACCACAATCGTATTTGTGGGGGCTGCAATGGAGCAAGGCCAATGTATGGAGCTATTGGGATGATACCCGGCATAATGGCCGGGTAAAAGGCTGGGTAACCCTGCCCGGGCTAACCGCCTGTATTAGCGGCCGGCAGTGGAACCATATACGCATTACTGGCTATTACCGGGGCAATCAATTATATTACAGCAACCTGTACCTTAACGGTAAAACTTTTGCCCTAAATGTAAAAACAAAACACTCTTACCTGCCAGGCGATTTTGCCGAAAACTACCTGCAGGCAGGGTTTCAGATTAATGGCAACAAGGCTGTGCAAAAAAATCATCCGCACGGCACCGATCCTGTTAGTGTGTATCTTGATGATGTATCGCTGCAGGTAAGCCGGCAATAAAGCGGCTAAGGGTAAAGGTTAGCAGCTACGCAGCAGGTTACCGGCAGCTATTTGTACAGCATCCGGCAGTATTATTAAACAGCATATTTGTATCACCATGTTAAAATTATCCGCTGCATTGGCCATTATAATTATACTATGCCTAATTGTAAAATACGCTGTGCCAAACAGGTACCCTGCCGGCTTTATCACCGCCGTACAAAAGCAGCCCATGCAGTTTAAGGTATCCAACAAAATGGCAGATACGGTATGGCAGCGGGCGCCTGTGTATCTTAAAAAAATGAAACACCTGTATTTTGGTGGCCCCATGCGGCAAAACGATACAATGATTGAAATACCTTATGTGCCCGGCCTAAGCTTTAACAAGGGCAACCATATACAGGTAATACGCCACCCGCTGGGCGACTCTGCCAGCATAGTTACCAGCTGGTACTTTTATGATAGCCCCGATAGCCTGATGGCCAAAGAGTTTGCCCTTTACCTGCTTACCGGCATAAGCAGGTATTAAACAGGGGCTATGCATTTAACCAACACTGCGTACGCAATGGCCTGTATTTTATCCCTAAAAAACAGTTTTCATCACAAAAAAGCAATAAAAAACAACGTATTAAGCAGGCAAAAAATCAATTGGCTGTCATTTAATAATAAGTGCAAAAACGAGTACTGCAACGGATTGCAGAGCAGGCAAA
Source organism: Bacteroidota bacterium (assembly GCA_039796475.1). Taxonomy (GTDB): domain Bacteria; phylum Bacteroidota; class Bacteroidia; order Chitinophagales; family Chitinophagaceae; genus Ferruginibacter. The sequence goes on from JBDKJT010000070.1 coordinate 12,608, forward strand.
CAGCGTTAAGCATCATTAAACAGCCAATAAATTGGTTTTAAAAAAACAAACGCCCAACCTACTTTTGAAAAAGAAAGCTGAGCGTTTGAAGGGTATTAGTAATAAAATGACTAACAATCGTGTAAAGGCCAGCAAATATAGTGTGCTATTTTATTAAAACTAGCTACTTGTACAAAATAATTTTCGAAGATTTTTCATATGGCAAGCAATCGTTAAAATCCTTCCGTTTCTACGGGAGGATTTATTTTTTTAACCAACTGCTATTGCCCTGCTGCCTGCCTGCCACCTGTGTATAAAGAGCAGGTCTTTATGCAGGTTGGTATTAGTATTCCATCTCCCCATAACCGCTGCTGATTGAAAATATATTGATGAAGTTATGTACAAAATCTGATAGACATTCGTCTACTGGAACTGAAGCTTGGATTTGCAATTAGCTAATGTTTGCTGGTTATGCCCAATTTGCATAAAACCCAATGTTAGCAATAGGCAATCTGAGGGTAAATTACTATATTTTCCAAATACCCGAAGCTGTTTTTGCTAATCTTGCTTGCCTATGTTTTATCATTTGAATATTCCACTCTTCAGCCTTGATAGTATTAGTCAAGGCATATTGGCTTTTTGCATAAATAGATTTCTTATCAGTAAATGGCCTTTGCCCAGCCTCTTTGTTATTGAGTTTTGGTTCAAGAATTGTCAAATTACCTAGTAAATAAACTACTTGTAAATGTTCCTCTTCGCTAAATATCTCCTTCCATTGATCACTCATATTTTCAGGCAAAATATGTTCAATTGTGCCATCGTCAATCAAGTAATCTGTTTTAATTCCTGCTTCTAACTGACTTTCTATTTTATATAAAATATATCTTGCAATCTTTTTCTGTGAACTATTGGTGGTGTTAAAACTCTTTAATTCAAAGTATCCCCTAAAAACATCATCAGAAATATACAAGTCTTTTAAGTCATCCAATGCCTCAGCTGAAGTAGAGATGGTGCCATTGTATACTTTATTAGCGGTTTTGCTATAAGCTTTCTCCATTTCATTTGTTTGCATTTTTCCTATAACATTATATCGAAATGAAATAGTCACAATTCCGTGCAGAAGCTTTTTGAATTCAAGGAATTCTAACTTTTCAAAAGCAGCCATTAATAAAGGGTAGCATAATGTAACCCGGAACAATAAAAGTGAATTGATGCTTTCTTTTATTTGTTTATCATTTCGCCACATTTCATCCTCAGAATTGAATAAGGCATTATAAGTGTAAGAGTAACTCTCTAAATGATCTAAAATATCTAGTACATCCTGATCTTTTACGACAATTTTCTTTATGCTTTTGAATAACTGATCTTTTGTGATTAATGCTGATCTGGCATTTAAATAATACCTTAAAAAACCAGGGAAATCTCTTAAGCCTATAGAGTTAATTATTTTTTGCCATTGCAATTTAACAGCTTGCAAATCATTTTGGCTTTTAGCTACGAGCGAAAAAAGGTAGTTTTTAAGTAAATCTGTTGATGTTAATTCCACTCCTCTGGAATTCAAAGTTTCAAAAACAGTATAGGCATTTAACTCATCAACAACTGTTATTTGTATAAATTTCAATAATTCACCTATTGTTCGAGTTAAGAAGGCTGCTATAACTTCGCCACTTTGTTCAGCTTCAAAGAAGGTGTTAATGTTTTTTCTGAAATATATGTATGCATCCCAAAGTAGTTTATCAGAGTCAATAAGCTTTGAATAGTTAACAGGTTCTCGAAAAGTTAAAAGTCGCTGTTGATAAAATCCATCATTATTTTCATTTAAAAACAATTTGCTAGAGTAGTGCAAAGATGATGGGTCTTTTTGACCAATATATTGCCTCATTAGTAAGTCTGCTCTTTCAGTATTCGCCTCTTTGTCAATACCATCGTTCGCTAAAGTTTTTATTTTATTGATAATTGCCAGTGTTAAGAGACTTAACGTTGTAAATCTTTGTTGACCATCTATAATCCAAAATTGTTTATCACTTGAATCACCTTTTATTTGAAGTACAATTGACCCCATATAGCGAGCATCATTTCTTTTATATGTTGTTACTAAATCATTCCATAAATCATCCAAATGATCTTGTTCCCAAGAATAGTCTCGCTGAAATTGAGGAACAAAATAGATTTTTCCATTCCCAAGTATCTCATTGAGTGTGAATGTTTTAGTGTCTAATAGATTGCTTGAAGCCATGAAGCTAAATTAATACTAAAAATTGAGATACATACTCAAAATTACAGGCCTTAAATCGTAACTAACTAATAGGTATAAAATGACTATGAAGTAAGCTTTCTCTCCGAATTTAGGCTATGGTAAAAGGCTTACCGGTAACTACCAGCCTTGCATATACTTTTTTACACAACCCATTAGCACAGCCTTAGCAGCTGCCCCTTACGCTTTACAATGTTTTTATAATCCCACTGAATGGTTTGCGCCTTTGCCAGCCAGCGTTGTAAATCGGTGATGTTTACCTGGCTTTGATGGGTATATCTTATATCGGCGGCTTTAAAACTACCCTCGGGCTGCAGGCCCGGCTCATCAAACGATTGGCCACTCCAAAACAACAGGCGGATGCAGTTTTTAAGTTTGCCATACCCGGCAACGGGGTTGCCAGCTAAAAACCAAACGGGCTGCCGATGCCATATTTTACACTCGGCACCGGGCAACGCTGCATCTATATGCATGGCCAGCAAATGGCCTATTGCTGCATCGGTAGGCGCTAAGGCATCGTTGTAGTTTTTTATTGCTTCGTCCATAGTAATTATTGATAGTTAAACCATATAGCCGGGTTTGTAATGGCACCGTATCGCTAAGATAAAACAACCCTGCCTTAAAACATACTATTAATACCTGCACATCAACCCGCCGGCATGCAACCGGCAATAAAAATTATTACTTACATTTAAAGCTGTAAACATCAATTTGTTTTGTTATCTTAAACCAAAATCAATCTCATGAAATTTAGAATTGAATCACCCGGTTTTAAAATCAGCCCATCCTTAAAACAGTTTGTAACGGATAAGGTATCTGGCCTCGACAAGTATTACAAAACCATACAGGAGATAGAAGTTACCCTCATCAACGAAGCCAAGGGCAGTAAAGAAGTGGTAGTATGTACTTTAAATATAAGGGTGCCGGGTAAAGATGAGTATGTAAAAGGTAAATCAAACTTATTTGAAGATGCCGTATTAAAAGCAGTAGAGGCTGCCAAACGCCGCTTACGCATCCGCAAAACACAATTGGCCAAGGCTACTAAAAAAGCCACCCCCAATAAAAAACTGGTGCAAAAAGTAATAGCCGCTACCAAGCCTGCTTAAAGTTATTGGCTTACCGTTGCTACGTTGCTGTCCTGGGTTATTAACCCAGGATTTTTTTTATCACAGGTGGCCTGTGAGGATAACAAGGCTGCCCTGGTTTTGTAACGCAAAACTATTTTTTATTACACAGCTGTGTTGCGTTTGTAACGCAGGAGTATTTTTATCACTCGGCTTTGCTTCGCTTATAATGCAGGAAATATTTTATCACAATGCTGGGTGGATAAACCAGCACTATCATACAACATCTCAATAGCTGCAATGCGATAATCATTAAAGAGGATTAATAGGCTGGCGCAACCTTGCAGCAATTAATAAACACAGCACAACGGCGGCGGTACAAAACCATAACCACACTGTAAGCAGGTAACGCAATGGCTGCATGCTTTAAATATTTTATACAGCGTATGGGCCGTGTTGTATGTTAGGATGATCGCACTGATTACAATGTTCTTTTTTCTTTGTGCCGATGGCCATTTCCTTGAAGTTGAAGGCAATTTCCTTGAAGTTGAAGAACGTTTCCATGAAGTTGATGGCTGTTTCCATGAAGTCGAAGGGCATTTCCTTCACGTCGAAGGGCTTTTCCTTCACGTCGAAGGCCTTTTCCTTCATGCCGAAGGGCTTTTCCATGAAGTCGAAGGGCATTTCCTTCATGTCGAAGGCCATTTCCTTCATGCCGAAGGGCATTGCTTTGATGTAAATTGGAGTACCCGGGACAAAATCCAGTACAAGTGTTGTGCTGGGTTTGTAATGGAGGATGAATGTATAAGCTGCTATGCTACAACAACATAAGTAAAAGCAATCCGCATAGTTTAGCAGTATAACAACAGCGGGCACTACTGTATAAATACAGTTTTGCCTTGTAAACCATACCGGCTGCCACAGGATTGTGATGCAGGTAATAATACTTTTTATGAATAAATGCTGTGGTGCAGCCTTGTAGTGGAAGCTTGTGTACTTGCCAAAACTGGCGAGATATAGTGCGATGCTGTTGTTTGCCTGTCATTTTAAAACCAGCCAGCAACCATCTTTTTCTGCTTTCGCCCAAATGAGCTGTATTGGCTTTAATGATGTACTAACTGATACGCTTTTTAAAGTGTGTTTGTATAGCGCTTAAATTATTAGTAGTTGCACTTACTGCTAACCTTACAAGGTTACTGATGATACACCGGGCATGCAGCAATCGTTCTTTTTGTTTTTAGCCATACGGCATGCGCTGTATAAAACTATCGCCGTACGCTTTGCTGGCAAACACATCTGCACAATCTATTAAGGCAAAGGGTATACAATGTATCTCTGCTTTATCTGTTAGCTATTAACCCGCCCGGCTCATTTTTTACTTAAACACAAACTTTGCCTATTGTACAAGCATGTACTAAACTAACAGCTGGGGATAGCTGAAAAAATGATGTTATCCTGTGTTTTCAACACAGCATAACAGGTTGAAAACACAGGATAGCAATGTGCAGCTATAATTTATAACTGATTGCGCCTTGCTTGTAATATACGGTAGAACGAACGGCTGCGTATCTCCTCCAGCGTTAGCCCGGTAGCAGTAGCCTCTTGCTCGGTAATGGCGCCGCAGTTGATGGCTTTTAAAAAAAAGTTTAGCAGGCCCTGGCCGGTAGCGGCATCATCAAAAATATCGCCGGTAAGGGTGCTGATGGCGGCACGCTCTACAAATGTTTTCAGGCGGTACACCGCATCGCTGTAGCTGCTTAAAAAAAATTGGTAGGTGGCGGCATAGCGCATGGGCAGCTGTGCCGGGTTTAAATCCCACCCCTGGTAAAGGCCATTAATGAGGGAGTGGGTGGTATGCTGGTAGCCAATGCGCCAGGCGTTGTGTACACTATCATGATTTTCTTGCTGCTGCTGGTAGGTAAGGTTATCGCCACGGTGTGGTGCCACAGGCATAACATTGGTGGCGCCATCGCTGAGGAAGATGCCCGTGTGTGCCAGTGCCACCT
>JBDKJT010000071.1:0-15900 GCA_039796475.1 Bacteroidota bacterium
TACATACATCCCGGGGAGTGGCTCCCCATTGAGCTATGCCAGCCCCGTTGAGTTTTTGAGCCACTAACACCTGGCTAAAATTGGCCCCTTCTGCGTTAAAGCTATAAATAAAATTACCCGACCCATCGGCTATTACATCGCTGCCAAATCCATAAAAACCACCGGTATTGGTTGAAAGTTCTATACCGTCCGTCATCCAGGCAGGTGTACCGTTAGACAGGATACGCTGTGTATACAAGCCAGCATTAAAATAAGAAACGCCGTTGCGGTTATCGTTCCACAATACTACAATACCGCCAGCCCCATCACTAATAGTGTTTACCAAATACTTAGTGCTATCGGCCGTAGATACCTGTATGCCGGCTGCAGCCCATTGGATGGTTGCTGCATTGTTTATTTTTTGTGCATACATATTATTAACAGCACTGTTGTCGCCAGTAAAATCATCAAATACAAATACCAACCCACCAGAGCCATCGGGTACACCGGCACGTTTTCCTAAATACTCAAAAAAGGTGGTTTGATTATAAGGCCTGGTATTTACTGCAGCACCATTGGCCCCTAATTGCAAAGCCCCATTACTGCCCAGGCGCTGTGCATATAAATCCAGGTTATCAAATTGATCATCTGCAGCTTGTACGCTGTTACGGGCATCTGTAAATACCATCAATACGCCACCGCTGCCATCGGGTATCATAATATGGCCTGCCCTAAGCCCGGCAGCTGTACAAACCTGTACACCACCCGAGGTCCACTGGCTGGCACCTGCGCTGTTATACTTTTGTGCAAAAATTTGTGCATAAGTAGTAAGTGAATTCAACTCGTTATATACCGACTCCGACCATGCGACTATCACGCCCCCATTGCCATCCTGCACCAGGCGTGAGCCTTGTTTTTCCCTGTTGGTGGCAGTATTGGTTATCTTAATCCCGTTTGTTGACCACAATGCCGTACCGGCACTATTTAAATGTTGCATAAATACATCGCCATTTATCCCATCATCCCTGTAATCTAACCAGCTAATAAATACGCCGCCATTGCCATCGGGTATAGCATGCTCCAGGTACCTTTCGCCATTACCAACCGCTATACTTACAGGGCTGCCGGCATTACCCCACTGCAGCAAACCATTATTATTTACCCGTTGGGCTTGTAAACTCACCAACCCGGTATTGTTGTCATATGCTTCAAAAACTGCAATAACACCCCCTGCACCGTCTGTTACGGGTATTTGGGTTTGCTCACTGGCAGCAGAGCTGGTAAGCGGAGTACCGCCTGCAACCGGGTTTCCATTCCATTGTGCCGAAACTCCGCCTGCTATTAATACAGCATACAGGCATGTAAAAATTTTTTTCATGTTATACAATTAAAAAAAGATGAAAGATTACAGGTACGTGGGGGTATTTTAATAGAATGGAGGACAAATCAAATGTAAAAAAATAAACGCAGCTGTAATAAGATTTTATATAAACAAGGCTGGGTATAGGTTAAACTAAGCATTGCCTGAATGATTGGCAAAATCAGAATAGAATACCAAATTATTTGACAGGGTTAAGAGATACCGAAACAAAAAATGACCTGCCGGGGAGCAGGTCATTTTTTGTTTCAATCCCCCCAATGTTTATCAACTAAACATTTTCCAGGCACCTCATAGGAAGATTTTAAAGCGGAACTAAAATGTGTTACAAAGGTAAGCTCGTATGATATTTCCAATGTCTTAAATCAGCTTGTTTACTAATTACATCAGACATTTATGGTGGTTTCAGATTGCTTGTGCAAAGATAGGGCAGCACTCATTGGCCGGGGGGCTATATCGGACATGCTGCTAATTGAAAACGGCTGAAATATAAGCCAATACTATACCTGGCTGGGCAAGATGTTAAATTCTTTTTTAAAAGCGATGGTAAAATTGCTGAGGTTTTTAAAACCTAGTTCTATCCCTACTTCTTTTACGGTGGCTTTTTTAGTGGTAAGCAGGTGACGGGCTTTTAGCATGCGGTTTTTTTGGTAATACTCGTACAAGCCATGCTGGTATACTTTTTTAAAAGTGGTTTTTAATTTAGTTACACTCATCATTGCTATCTTGGCCAGTTCGCTTACTGGCGGTGGCGCTACCCCCAGGTGGCTTACCAGCAATGCTTCAATTTGCATCATTCTTTTTAATTCATCCTCTGGTACACCATACCCATAGGCCGGGTTATTAATTTTTCGATAGAGGCCTCTTAAAAATTTTTCGAGCATTAGCATTGCCCTGTTTTGCAAGGCGGCCATATACACCGGGTGAGATGGCTTAAGCTCAAATATTTCTTCCATCAGCTCTCTGTACTCAAGCGTTAGTACTTCAAAATAAATGGCGGCAACTGGTGCCGTTAACGCTGCCTCCCAAAAATCATCGTGTTGGCCTATGCCGGCATATTGTTTAAACCATTGTGTATTAAAATATAGATTGACGCAATTGTCTTGTATTCCTTCGTTGATGGTATACTGCAGGGATGCCGCATTATTGGTAAGGTAAGCGCCGGAATAAACAGGCGTAGCATCTTCAATTAACTCTTCGCCAATTTTTACAGAAAGGGATTGCAAATTTCTGATATCATCAAAGCGTAGTGTAAGGCCATGTCCATCGCCAGCCTGGCGCCTTACATTAAATGCCTGGTGAATGGTGCACTCGTTAAACAGTACCTGTATGCCGTTTGTTAACTGCACCACTTTTATGTAGCCGCTACCAATGCCTGCTGGCAACCAAAGTGTATTATCTACCAATGGCACCCCCATACGCTGAGCCAATAAGTTCAGGTAAGTGAGATGATCGCAATAATCGTAACTAAAATCAAACACAGGCTAAATGTAACTAGGTAATTATTACCAAACAGACATTATATTTTTTCAATCAACTCACCAGGTAATACACTATATTGTTTTTTGAAAGCACTTATAAAATTAGCGGTATTTACATAGCCTACCGCTTTAGCAGCCTGCCGGATAGAAAAATCACCCGACAATAACAACTCCCTCGCTCTTTCCATTCGCAATTTTTGGTAATAAGAGTAGATGCTGTTACCATACACCTCTTTAAAAGATTTTTTTAGTTTGGTGCTGCTCATAGACACCATTTTAGAAAAAGCATCAATTGTAGGCGGGGCCTCTGTAAAATCGCCTGCCAGCAATTGCTCTACCTTAATCAGCCGCTGAATCTCATCTTCACTTAAATTAAACACCCTGTGCACCATGCCCGCCTTTTGATGCAATCTTGTAAAAAAGCGCTCGATTAATAAAGTAGCCCGGTTACGTAAATACATATTTTGCAAGGGATCATCTTTACGTACTGCCCATATTTCGTCCATTAATCGCAGGTACTCTGCATCCAATGGCTCCATATCAAAGCTTTCTGTTTTAAGCATCAGGTACTGCCTAAGTGCTTCTGTAGCATTGTTAACGCCAAGGTAATGGGTTAACCATCGTTCGCTAAAAAAAACTTTTACGGCTTTTACAGGTGTGTGAGCAGTAATTTCCTCGCTATTATAAAACATATTACTGGTAAGCCTTGCTACTGCATGCAGGGTATTTTTTTTTTGGAGTGTTTCGCCATCTACACTAAAAATGGCTGCATCTGTTACCAGTACCTGCTCAAAATGAAGGCCATAAAAATGATGATTACCGGGCGACCGCTTTCCTACAAAATACTTATTAAGGGTAACATCAATCAGCAATACCTGCAACTCTTCTGCCACATCAATTACTTTAATAATGCCAGTGCCGGCAGGGGGAGTAATAGCAATATAATCTGCCCCATGATAGGGTACATTTATCAACTGCGCCAAGGTTTGCAACAGTGTTTTACTATCGGTATGTTTTAGGTCCAGTATAATCATTACTACAACAGCAGCGTGGGCTTGTTACAGGTAACGTAAGGGGTTTCGCCTGGCGTTAAAAATGTAGCTTTTAACATTCATCCAAAAAGCTACAAAAAGGTAAATAATTACAGGTGATCCCATGGTAAGAAAAGAAATGTAAATGAAGTATTTTCGGATGGTGGATGTTGCTATCCCCATTTTTTCACCAATAGCACTGCATACGCCAAATACATGCCACTCGATAAAATGTTTAAATCGCTTCATATAGCAAATTTACAATTTATACCAATTTACAACCAATTTAGATTATAATCATCAGCCTATTTTCATTAGTTTTGTACGCCTTCAATCAGTTACAACTGATTATGAGCATTTTTTAAAACATATACAATAAAAATATACTATGGCATTTGACATCGAAATGATCAAAAAGCTGTATGCCAACTTTGGCAGCCGCGTTGATGCAGCCCGTATTGCAGTGGGTAAACCCTTAACCCTTACCGAAAAAATATTATACGCCCACTTATGGCAAGGTAATGCCACTGAGGCTTACGAGCGGGGTAAAAGTTATGTAGATTTTGCACCCGACCGTGTAGCCATGCAAGATGCCACGGCTCAAATGGCCCTGCTACAGTTTATGCAGGCGGGCCGTACCAAAGTAGCGGTTCCGTCTACCGTACACTGCGATCATTTGATTGTAGCCAAAGACAACAGCAAGGTAGATTTACAAAGAGCCGTAAGCGAAAGCAGCGAAGTGTACGATTTTTTAGCGTCTGTATCTAACAAATACGGTATTGGTTTTTGGAAACCCGGTGCTGGTATCATCCACCAGGTAGTGCTGGAAAACTACGCTTTTCCCGGTGGGATGATGATTGGTACCGACAGCCACACTGTAAATGCTGGTGGCCTGGGCATGATTGCCATAGGAGTGGGCGGTGCCGATGCTTGTGATGTAATGGCCGGTTTGCCATGGGAACTTAAAATGCCCAAACTAATTGGTGTAAAATTATCGGGCAAGCTAAGCGGATGGACAGCCCCTAAAGATGTAATATTAAAAGTTGCTGGCATACTTACCGTAAAAGGTGGTACCGGTGCTGTTGTAGAGTATTTTGGAGAAGGTGCCATTGCCATGAGCTGCACTGGTAAAGGTACCATTTGTAATATGGGTGCCGAAATTGGCGCCACCACATCCACTTTTGGTTATGACGAAAGCATGAGCCGTTATCTTAAAGCTACCGGCCGTGAAGATATTGCCACTGCTGCAGATGCGGTTAAAGAACACTTAACGGGCGACTCAGAAGTGTATGCTAATCCTGAAAAATATTTTGACCAGGTAATTGAAATTAACCTGAGTGAACTGGAGCCACATTTAAACGGGCCATTTACACCAGATTTGGCCACTCCTATCTCTAAAATGAAAGAGGCAGCCGCAGCCAACAACTGGCCTACTAAGGTAGAAGTTGGCCTGATAGGCAGCTGCACCAACTCCTCTTACGAGGATATTTCCCGGGCGGTGAGTCTTGCTAAACAAGTAGCAGAAAAAGGGCTTAAAACAAAAGCCCAATTTACCATTACCCCCGGTAGCGAACAGGTACGTTATACCATTGAAAGAGATGGCTTTTTAAGCACATTTGATAAAATTGGTGCTACCGTATTTGCCAATGCCTGTGGCCCCTGCATTGGTATGTGGGAGCGGATGGGTGCAGAAAAACAAGAACGCAATACCATTGTACACTCCTTTAACCGCAATTTTGCCAAGCGTGCAGATGGCAACCCAAATACACTGGCGTTTGTAGCCTCTCCTGAGTTGGTTACTGCCCTTGCCATTGCCGGCGACCTTACCTTTAACCCACTTACCGATACACTTACCAACGAAAATGGCGAGCAGGTAAAACTAGATCCACCAGCTGGCGACGAATTGCCTGTACAAGGTTTTGCAGTAGAAGATGCAGGCTACCAGGCACCCGCCGAAGATGGCAGTAATGTAGAAGTAAAAGTATCGCCCAGCAGTAACAGGCTTCAGTTACTTGACCCATTTGCCGCCTGGGAAGGTACCGATATAAAAGGCCTGCGCTTACTTATTAAAGCCAAAGGCAAATGTACTACCGACCATATAAGCATGGCTGGCCCATGGTTAAAATACCGAGGCCACCTCGATAATATCAGCAATAACCTGTTAATTGGTGCGGTTAACTTTTTTAACGAAAAAACCGACAGTGTAAAAAATCAGCTTACTAGCGAGTATGGTGCTGTACCTGCTACCCAAAGAGCTTACAAAGCTGCTGGCATTGGCAGCATAGTAGTTGGCGACGAAAATTATGGCGAAGGCTCCTCTCGTGAGCATGCTGCTATGGAGCCCCGTCACCTGGGTGTAAGAGCGGTACTGGTAAAAAGTTTTGCCCGTATACACGAAACGAATTTGAAAAAACAGGGTATGCTGGCCCTTACTTTTGCCAATAAAGAAGATTACGATAAAATACTGGAAGACGATGTAATTGACATTGCAGGTATTACTTCATTTGCACCCAACCAGCCGCTGCAGTTGATATTGCATCATGCTGACGGCAGCAACGATAGCATTAATGTAAACCACACTTATAACGAACAACAAATTGAGTGGTTTAAAGCAGGTGGTGCCCTTAACATCATCCGCAAGCAATTTGCAAGCAACTAATTTGCCGTATAAAAAACGAAAAAGGCGAAACCGTAAAAAGTTTCGCCTTTTTTATATGAAAGCACTGATGCTTGTTAAACAGTTAGCAGATTTACGCTATGCTGCCTTAAATACAGTTGCACAGGGTAAAGGGCTTACTTACATTTTATTGCAGTTTACCATCTTTGGCATCTGCCTTCATGCTATCATTGGCAAAAACGGCCAGCTCTACCCTGCGGTTTTTTTGCCTGTTTTCGTCTGTATCGTTGGTATATTTAGGTTGTGTTTCGCCATACCATTTAGCACTCATCCTGCTTTCTGCCACACCCTTTGTTTGTAAAAAGCTTTTAACCGCCAGTGCTCTTTTTTCCGAAAGGGTTAAATTATAAGCATCTTTTCCTGTATCATCGGTATGGCCTTCAATCACAATATTTGTTTCGGGATATTTTACAAATACTTCTGCTGCACTCGCTAAATCCGACTTATAGGCTTCGCTAATTTCTGCAGAATTTATATTAAACATCAATCCCGACTCAAAGGTTACATTAATACCCTCGCCTACCCTTTCTACCTGTGCTGTAGGTACGGCTTGTTTTAATTCTTTGGCCTGTTGGTCCATTTTTTTGCCAATAAGGTTGCCAGCCACACCACCAATTGCAGCGCCAACCAGTATCCCCCAAATACTACCCTTACTTACAGCAGCACCAATGGCAGCACCACCGCCAGCCCCTATCAATGTGCCTTTTTGTTGCTTATTCATGGTTGAGCATCCGGTAAGCAGCATCATGGAGGCCGCAAAACCCAGTAACAATTTTCTCATAATGATGATTTTATTTTTTCAATGATTATTTACATACTAGCGAGGCAAACATATCTTGTTTCATATCACGCAGGCCCAGCGAAAGCGCCTTTTTAAGTTCGGTACATACCTGCTCTTTTTCTACAGCCGTCATTTTAGCACGCAACTCCTGTGCATTGGTGGTTTGATATTTATCCTGCACCATTTTCATCCTTGCATTACTTCGTATCACATACATATCCATATCTGCTTTGCCCATGGCTACGGCTTTATCATATTCAACAAAGGCATCGTCGTATTTTTTTTCATCCATTAAGATATCGCCCCGCTGTATAATAAAATTGGGATTGGTGCCATCCAATGCTATGGCTTTATCTAAAAAATAGGTAGCACTGTCTTTATTGCCCAACTGCCGCCAATGCAACAGGGAGAGTAAGGCATAATTTGATGCCCTTGCTTTTGTATCCTGGTTTTTTTCGGTTAAAGCAATCATTTGAGTAAATGTTTGGTTGGCCGCATCAAACTGTTGCAATTTTGATTGTGCAATGGCTTTTTGAAAAAGCCCCATCAGGCTTTTGTTTTTGGTGATTTTAAGTGCTGCATTGCTGGCAGTTATTGCATCCTCGTACCTGCCCAGTCCGTTTAATGCCTCCGCCTTTCCATTAGCCGTAGCCTCTTTAGCATCCTTTGTTTTGCAGGAGCTTTCCATAGCAGTAAAGGCGGCCAGGGCATCTGCATGCTTTTTTTCTTTTAACAAGGCAATGGCTGCTGCATTTTTTGCCCTGCAATCTTTACCCATGGTAAAGGTTTGTGCTGCCAGCATGGTGCAGTAAAAAACCGCCACCAGTAACGTAAGCGTACTTTTCATCTTAAAAAATATTAGGTAATTGATTAAATAAATCCTGTAAATATTACTGGTAAAACACCCGTGCTGCCTCAGTTGGCGGGCAATCAATAGAATATTGGAGCGTACAATCAAACCTTTGTTGCAGGTAGTCGTTTTATAAACTTACATGCTTGCCCCAACAAAAACAAGTGTTTGTTAATATTTTTTTTAGGCTTTGTATAAGCCTGGCAAAGAAATTGATTTACTGGCAATTAAACTAACTCTTAACCTTACCAGATTTACCAAACCTGCTTTGATTTATCAACCCAGAAAAAAAATTATATATACTTGTAGTGTGAAAAAATATTTATACTTTGTAGTAAGGTTTTAGATTATTACCAACATACACACTACTCCACCTGTACCCATGTAAACCCAAGCAGGTTTTAATTGTGCAAAAGCATTATGAGCCCGTTGATGTTTAAATCCACCTGCTGTATTTTGAAATTATAATAGGTTTTGGTTAAACAAAATTTGTGAACATAGTAAAAATGAAACGTTTTAGCAAATGTTATCCTGCAGGGCACTAAAATGAGGCTAGCATTACCTATCATTGGATATTATAAATAAATAAAGCTGCTGTTAGTAAAACCTTTTTTTCAATTTCAATTAAAAATATCTGTGTATTTAAATGCTTTTATAAAGTTTGATTAATACATACCAACGTACTGCATTTTTTTAATAACCACTAAACTCACCATTATGCGTAGATTAACTCTATTGGCACTACTCGTTTTGTTTATTTCGTCGGCGCATGCACAACAGCCTACCAAAGCCCGATACACCGTTTCTGGCGGTTTGCTGGCCGCCTACAATTCCAGCAAATTCAGAATCGGCGGCAACAATACTGGCAATGTTAAATACGACCGTTCTGGCGGATTTGCAGGTGGTATTTGGCTTAATTTTCCGGTATCAAATGGTTTTTCCATCGAGCCGCAGGTATTGTATAGCATCTATGGTTACAAAAACACCAACCTGTCTAACCTGCTTTTAAACGATGGTAAAATCAGTTATATCTCTGTTCCCTTGCTTATGAAGTTTCACCTGGGCCGCAGTTTTGCTATTACCGCCGGGCCACAGTTTGACTTTGTATCAACATTTGAAGACAACAGGAACAATGCAGATAAAGAAGATTTTAAAGGCAGCAGTGTTTCGCTTTCTGGCGGTGTAGAGTTATTTCCGCACGACAGGCTTACACTTTTTGCAAGGTACATCCATGGCCTTACCAATATGGATAATACAGGCAATCCAAATACTGCTATTAAATATTACAACCAGGCCTTTCAGGTGGGTTTAAAATTAAAATTGTTTGGCAAATTTATTCCTGCAGATTCTGATGGTGATGGCATTTTAGACCCCAAGGATAAATGCCCTAACCAACCCGGGTTTGAAAGATATGCAGGTTGCCCCATACCAGATACTGATGGTGATGGCGTAAACGATGAAGAAGATAAATGCCCCAACCAGGCTGGCCTTGCTAAATATGGTGGCTGCCCCATACCAGATACAGATGGTGATGGCGTAAATGACGAAGAAGATAAATGCCCCAACCAGGCTGGCCTTGCCAAATACCAGGGCTGCCCTATACCAGATACAGATGGTGATGGTATAAATGATGAAATGGATAAATGCCCCACACAACCAGGACTAGAAAAATACCAGGGCTGCCCCATACCCGACTCTGATGGTGATGGCATTAACGACGAAGAAGACCGTTGCCCTAACGAGCCAGGTGTACCAGAAATGAAAGGTTGTAAAAAAATTGAAACTTTTGAAGCCAGCCAGGTAACATTTGCTTCTGGCAAATCGGTGTTAACAGCTGCTGGTAAAAAAGAGCTGGATGTGGTAGCTGCGTTTATGAAGAGAGCTCCCGAAGGATTAAAAATTAAATTATCTGGCCATACAGATGCAAGTGGTAAAGATGCCATCAACGATCCGTTATCTGCTGCCAGGGCTGAAGCGGCTAAAACTTACCTTGTATCTCAAGGTATTGATGCCTCCAGGATTTCAACAGAGGGCTTTGGATCTAAAATGCCTGTTGCTGATAATAAAACAGCTAAAGGCAAAGCACTCAACCGCCGTGTTGAGGTATCTATTGAATAAGCCTGCTTTATATTGATTCAACATTTTTTTAAAACCTGGTTCTAATACAGAACCAGGTTTTTTATTGCTGCCTTAATAAACTATCTTTTCACTAAAAAATATGAGATATATTTTACTTAGCTTTTTGATGATAAATAGCCTGTTTATTTTTAGTCAACCTGCTGCAGATAGTACGGCCAAAAAAGTATTTACTACGGTAGAGCAAGAAGCCAGCTACCCCGGCGGAGATGAAGCCTGGAAAAAATATCTTGAAAAAAAATTGGGTGGATTTTCGCCCGCCCAAAATGATGCCCCTGCCGGGCGCTACACCTGCATTGTTCAATTTATTGTAAGTACAGATGGCAGTACCAGCAGTATTAAAGCAATTACAAAAAACGGGTATGGCATTGAAGAAAAGGTAACGGAAGTAATTGAGGCATCTGGAAAATGGAGCCCCGCCATGCAAAACGGTAAAGCTGTAAACGCCTATCGAAAACAACCGGTAACTTTTTTAGTAACCTCTGCTGATTTTGAAATTAAAACTGCCGTGCCCTATACCCTTATTGTAAACCAGGATAACGAAATTTTTATTACCACTAAAAAAGCAAAACTTGCAGACATCGCCATTACTGTGAGTGGTGCTAAGCTAGTAAGTGGCAGTGAAGGGCATTATATTATTCGCCCCGTAAAAGCAGGAAGGGTACAAATAGAAATTACCAATGCTGCAAAAAACGACAAACTTATTGGTACAGCAAGCATAGAAGCGATGCATGCAGCTGCTCAATAATTTTGTTCCATTGGCATACTTAATACATCAGCTTCGGTAAGCATAGTGCCATCTAAACAGATGCAATAGGATGCATTGATTGTACGCTCATGCTCAAACTCCAGGTCCATTTGTGCAAAATCCTTTAAAAAATTATTGATGGGCAATGTAAGCAGGTTAATGCATGCTCCAGTTTTATCAATAGCACCATTTATTTCATCTTTAAAAAACGCCATTCCGGCATTCATTTCTTTTACCCGTTTTTGATAGTTTCCCTTAAAATACTGCTGTATATCTACAGGCATTTTTAATTGTAGCGGCTTTTGCAAAAGAGGGGTTACCATTTTTTTCATGTTGCAACCATTTTATTTGTTACAAGCCAAAATATTCATGCCAAATATTACTACTAACTGGATAAACCAATAAAGCCAACTGGCTATCAATCATCTTTAAATTCGCTTGGTGCATAAATAACGTTAACACAAAATAGCAGCCTGTTTTTTATATATTTATCTAAAGTGCTGCATTTAAACTGTAGCAATTTTTACCCAAAAATGCATGCTCCAATCATTTTACCAACGGTAAGTAAACAATAAGAATAACTGTTTATTTTTAAAAAAAAGCCCATGCTACTTACTACTACCAACAACATTGAAGGACGCCCAATAAAACAATACCTTGGCATTGTATCCGCCCAAACTATTATTGGGGCTAATATTGTAAAAGATCTTTTTGCCGGCATTAGGGATATTGTTGGCGGCCGAAGCGGCACGTACGAAAAAGTAATTGCAGATGCAAAGTCAAACGCACTAAATGAGTTGCAGCAAAAAGCAGCGCAGGCTGGCGCTAATGCAATTGTGGCCATCGACCTTGACTTTGAAACTGTGGGCAGCGGCGGCAGTATGTTAATGGTAGTAGCCACCGGTACAGCTGTTATCATTTAACTATGGCCTTTAGCTGTTAGGAATCATTCTTGCATAACCATTAGCGACAATAATGAAACTTGTATGATATACAAGTAAAATTAAATTGCCGCCACTCCAATCTTACAAGTATTATAGCCATACAATAACTTTGTATAAACTAGCATTAAAAAAATTATATCATGTCAAACAATCAAGCTATAACAGTGCAAGCAACAGTAAACGCACCCGTACAAAAAGTATGGGAGTGCTGGACGAGCCCACAGCATATTACACAATGGTGCCATGCCTCCGATGATTGGCATGCGCCAAAAGCAAGCAATGATTTAAGTGCCGGCGGAAAATTTAGCACCACTATGGCAGCAAAAGATGGCAGTTTTAGCTTTGATTTTGAAGGGGTGTACGATACGGTGCATTTACATCAACACATTGCCTATACAATGGAAGATGGCAGAAAAGTGCAAATTGATTTTATACCTGCAGCAAACAGCACAACCGTTATTGAAACTTTTGACCCTGAAAACATAAACCCTGCAGACATGCAACAGCAGGGTTGGCAGGCGATTTTAAACAATTTTAAAACATACACAGAGCAACAATAAGCCGGCATATTGCTAATAAAAAAGGGCTACCTTAATGAGGCAGCCCTTTTTTATACCGGCATACAAAGTGAGGTTTGCAATAACTTATTTCACCAATTTTACATCTACTGCTGTAAAACCTTTGGGGCCTTTTGCTACTTCAAAACTCACTTTATCCATTTCTTTAATAGGCACTGTTAATGATTTTACATGTACAAATACGCTTTCGCCAGATGCTGTATCTTTAATAAAGCCATAGCCTTTTGAATCATTAAAATAAGTAACTGTACCAGTTCTTACAGGATCATCCTCACCCATATCAACATGTTTAGGTACGCCTATAACAATGTCTTCTACATTTACTTCGGTACGTTTGCGGGGGTCGGGCGGAGTAGAGGTGATGTTACCATTTTCGTCAATATAGGCCAGCATGCTATCCAGGTCGTTGCCTCCCTTGCTTTTTTCTTTACGCTCCTGCTTACGTTCTTCTTTCTCTTTTTTGTTTTGCTGCTTTTTCTTTTCCCTTTCCTTTTTATTCCAGGTATCTGCCATATTGGTAACTGTTGTTTTAAAAATTGATATTAAAGGGCGATGGTACGAACCAATAAATCTGGAAAAAAGCCTGGATGGAATTTTGGCAGATTTCATCAAAGATAAATGAATAATGCTGTGCTAATTCAATATAGATGAGCTGTTGCTAAAAAAAAATAGCCAGCTATGGCATTAATACCTTATTTTTGCCCTGTTAATTTGAGTTTATCGCAATTACAGGCGAATGATTTTATCTGCTACGCATTATCTGCTGCTGTTTTAGTCTTCTATTTCTGTTGCTTTTTTCTCAATAATTTTTTATTTAATAATTAGTTAAGCATGAACATTTATGTTTCAAACTTAAGCTTCAACGTACAAGATGAAGACTTAAGAGGTTTTTTTGAAGAGTTTGGAGAAGTTTCTTCAGCTAAAGTAATTACCGACAAATTTACTCAACGCAGTAAAGGTTTTGGTTTTGTAGAAATGCCCGATAACGAAGCTGCTGCTAAAGCAATTGCTGAATTAGATGGCTCTATGGCTGATGGCCGTACCTTAAGGGTATCTGAAGCTAAGCCAAGAGAAGAAAGACCTGCAGCAAAGCGCTCTTCTTATTCAAAAAGCTGGTAATTAATACCATGGCCCGGCAAGCAAAATGCCGGGCTTTTAATTTGATTTAAAAATGACAGCTGATATAATTGAAAAATTCATAGACACTAAGGCCGACAGAGAAGAACCGATTAGCATATTTTTTAAACAACGTAATACTATTACCGGCATTTTTATCCGGCACAAAGATTACGAAGAATTGAAATCGAAAAACTTTTGGCGTATTGTTTCCGGCACTCACCTGGAAGAATGGAAACGTACAAGGGATGTTAACCTTGCAAGGCTTTTTAGCGGCAATGATTTTTCTAAGCTAAAATAATGTTAACTGCATCTTAACCGATGCAGTTTTTTTTTACAATTTATTTACTCCATCGTTTTGCTTGCCTTAATAATTTGGGCTACCTCGTTTGTAAATATTGCGGAGCCTTGTTTATTTAAATGCCTGAAATCTGCAAAATAATCCTGGTGAGAAGTATAATTGGCAGCAAAGGCATAATTAAAAAAAGGCACTTTTTTTTCTTCCGCAATTGCTTGAATTATTTGCAAAGTTGTATCCGTACCCCGTGCAGTTACCCGGTACGGCGGACAAACAACAAACAATGCCACTTTTTGATTTATACAAGTATTAATAAACTGCCTGAATACAGCAACTTTGAGTGTATCAATTGCATTGAAGGCACTATAATCTATCGGATGAGGTGGCCCCAGCATAGTTTTGTTGATTGCCCCATATCCATTGTTTAAGCCATCTGCATTGTTAGTAAGATGGCCCTTAAGTATTGGCAGTATCATTGAGTTGTATGGATAGATATGAGACAACATTTTTATGGCCTCAAAGCTACCCCGTAGCTTTACCACTTCTGCCATTTCGGGATGTTGCTTATAATAAGGTAGCAGTTGTGCTATTTTATCATAGTCATTTTTATCGAAGGCAAAATCGCCAGCATCTACACTTAATACAACTACTTGCGGTTTATATCTTTTTGTAGCTGCCTTAAGTACGGCATAGTGGTAAAAAACAGATTGCCCTACCCTGCCTGCATTAAAACTATTTTGCCCTAATTGAGCCGTTAAAATTGCAGGATCAAAAATATTTACTGCCCTTGATGAACCAAATATTAAAATGGGCGCTGTGGTGCTATCTATCGCCAGTGTGCTATAATAATCGTATCCACTATGCTGTTGATGGTATGCTTTTTTAAGCAGGGTACCCAATGCAATATCAGCCAGCAGGAGGCTGAATAAAAATATACCCAGCTTTATAAAAAAGAGTTTGTAGCTGCCTGCCTGCTGTATCATAAATTGCCACATTTAAAATTGAAAATATATAAATTGTCCACCGTCATACACCCCTATCAACAGTATAAGCAAAATGAGCAGTGCATAGTAAGCATTTCTAACAGCAAAGGAGCGGTGCTGCGATAAGGAAAAAGATGCTGGAAAAAACTCTCGCCTGAACTCTACTGCAATTAAAAAAGCAATTGCAAAAAAAGAATATGCAAGCATGGTTGCATTTTCATTGGCCAACGATCCGCTAAAACTATACATCTTTTTAAAAATAGCCGACGCCTGCGTAACATTCTCCGATCTAAAAAAAACCCTTGAAAACGCAATAAGCAAAAAAGTAACGGCAATATTAATACCCTGGTGCAAAACGGGTATCCTTTGTATGCCAGTTTTGTTCCACCACTTATTTCTTACTTGTTGTGTAACCATACCAGCTACAACATATACGCCATTTATGGCGCCCCAAATTACAAATGTCCAGTTGGCACCATGCCAAAGCCCGCTGATTAAAAATACCAGCATCAAATTTGCACACCGGCGCAGCAAAGGCACACGGTTTCCACCCAGGGGAAAATATAAATAATCTTTAAACCAGGTTGATAAAGATATGTGCCAGCGTTTCCAAAATTCACCGGTACTCTTGGCAAAAATGGGGCGTTTGAAATTTATCATTAAATCGTAGCCCATTACTTTAGCCGTACCAATAGCGATATCGGAGTAACCAGAAAAATCGCAATACACCTGAAACGAAAACATAATGGTAGCAAGTATTAAAGCTACGCCGCTAACCTGGTCGTAATAATTATAGGCGCCATCTACATAAATGGCAACCCTGTCTGCAATTACCAGTTTTTTAAACAAGCCCCACACCATTAGCTTGAGGCCTTCAAAAACACGGGCGCTGTCAAATTCTTTTTTTTGTCTGAATTGAT
>JBDKJT010000072.1:0-9982 GCA_039796475.1 Bacteroidota bacterium
GATAAAGATTTAGCCACTTACATGAAATACCTGTAACATGAAATATACTGGGTTGTTCCTTGCCGTTAGTATGCTGCTGGCTTGCAGCGATGCCTTTGTTAACCACCAGCTAAAAGCCGAAAAAATAGGCGGCTGCACGGGCACGCCATCGCCTGTAAAAATGCAGGCCAATATTGCCGGGCAGCGCTATACATTTGTTACTTGCCTGGATGATAATTTTGATAACAGCCAATACCAGCTGCAACGCAGCGGTGATACGCTGGTATTAAGTTTTACCGGGCAGGGCCGGCGGCGCACAGCTTATAATATTACCGTGGATATAGATGCCAAGCCCATGTATAAATATATATTGCTGGATGGGCAGGGGATTAATTTAGCGCCCTGATACCACAACAAACAATGGTTAAACCATCCAATAAACAACAGCCGCCCTGCGGCCTTACCAACAACACTTAATTAGTATAATAGCAATGAGCCGGATACAACAACTTTTTAAACAAACCAACCAGCGGGTATTAAATGTGTACTGCACCGCTGGATATCCCCAACTACACAGCACTTTACCCGTAATACAAGCCCTGCAGGCCAATGGTGCCCACCTGGTAGAGTTGGGTATGCCCTATAGCGATCCGCTGGCAGATGGCCCGGTGATACAACAAAGCAGTAGCGTAGCATTGGATAATGGAATGACGATTGCCACCCTGCTGCAGCAGTTGGCCGATTTAAGGCCACAGGTGAGCATACCCGTTATTTTAATGGGTTATATGAACCCCGTGCTGCAATACGGCTTTGAAAAATTTTGTGCCGATGCGGCCGCCGTGGGCGTGGATGGGCTGATACTGCCCGACTTGCCCGAATACGAGTTTGAAACCGAATATGGCCCCATCATAAAAAAATATGGCCTCGATTTTATTTTTTTGGTTACACCCGAAACCAGCCCCGAACGGATCTTAAAAATTGATGCCCTCAGCAGTGGGTTTTTATATGCCGTATCCTCTTCATCCACTACAGGCAGCGATAAAAATATGACCGATGTAAGTGCTTACCTGCAAAAATTACAGGCCATGCAGTTGAAAAATCCCATATTGGTGGGCTTTGGTATAAAAGACAAAGCCAGCTTTGATGCGGCCTGCGCCCATGCCAATGGCGCCATTATAGGTACAGCCTTTATAAAAGCACTGCAACACAGTAGCGATGTAGCCGCAACTACCAAAGATTTCTTAAAAAATGTACTAGCCTGATGCAATCGCCCAAAACGGGCTAAATTGCAACTTTAAAAATCTGATATGAAGCGTTTTTTCCTGTTTGCCCTATTGTGCCCGCTGGCTGTTTTTGCACAAAAAACTACTACAGCGCCTAAGCCTAAACCGGCCCAGCCTGCCAAAGCCGATGGGTTTGTAATTAATGGTACCGCTACCGGCTTTGCCGAAGGTACCAGTGTAGCATTGCTCAATGGACAAACCGGCGCCCCCGAAGCCGAAACCACCTTAAAGGCAGGTAAGTTTAGTTTTGCCGGTAAAGTAGCCGTGCCTGATTTTAAAATTGTGCTGTTTAATAAAAAACAGCCCTTTCTTACCTTGTTTTTAGATAACAGCAATGTGAGCATTACCGCCGAAAGCAGTGCGGTAGACAGGGCCGTGGTTACCGGTTCGCCATCGCACAGCGATTATGTGCAGCTTAACCAGCTAATTGCACCGTACCAGGCACAGTTTGGCGAAAATGCGCCTTACGATTCGGCCGCCGTAGCCCAGCTACTATACCTTACCGAAAATTTTGTACGCACCAAGCCCGGCTCGCCGGTGGCGCCACTGGCTGCCATCCGCTATAGCCAGGTGAGTAACGATATTGCCCAAACAGAAAGGGTGTATAACCTGCTTACCAGCCAGGCCAAGGCCAGCAGTATGGGTAACTACCTGGCCCAGCAAATTACCGACGAAAAACGCAATGCCGTAGGCACCGAATTGCAAGATTTTATCCAGGCCGATACCACCGGTAAACCCGTTGCCCTTTCTTCGTTGAGGGGTAAATATGTGCTGGTTGATTTTTGGGCAAGCTGGTGCCGTCCCTGCCGGGCCGAAAACCCCAATGTGGTGGCCAGCTATCAAAAATACAAACACAAAAATTTTACGGTACTGGGTGTGTCGCTTGATAAATCAAAACCCGCCTGGCTGGAAGCCATTAATGCCGATGGGCTGGTATGGCAGCAGGTAAGCGACTTGCAGGGCTGGAGCAATGCCGTGGCCCAGCAGTTTCAAATACAAAGTATTCCGCAAAACTTTTTAATTGGCCCCGATGGAAAAATCATCGCTAAAAACCTGCGGGGGCAAGCACTCGACAGAAAACTGGAAGAATTATTAAAATAATATTTGCCTGTGCAGGCAGTGTACAATACCACCGCTGCATGCCCTTTATCTAACAATCATTTGATGAGGACTTGCTTAAAAGCAACCTGCCTGCAGCAATGCCGCAGGCAGGTATTGGTGGGTTTATACCAGCGCTACTTAGCCGGCTCCAGTTGTATGGGGGTATAATTACCCAGCATTTTATCTACACCGGTAAGCTTCCAGTTTTTTAGTTCACTCAGTTCCAGCAGCAGGTTTTGCATTTGCTTATGGGCAATGGTTGGCAGGTCGCTTTGCCGGGCCCGTTCTACTATCATGCTTTTGGCTTCCAGTTGTATTTGGGTAAGGTCGGTGGTGCTAAATTTATTCAGCAGGTTATCTTCCACATTATAATACCGCACTTCAGGGTCTACCGATAATATCTCCGGCGGCGGAAATTCCAGTATCCTTACTTCGTTGGTTTTTTCGTTGATCTCCAGTTTTAGTTTTTTAAAATCGTACCCCATCAGCACTTTGGCGTTTACAATCAGCAGCGCCTTTTTGGTAGAAGGGATGAGGTACAAAAATTTTTCGGTGTGTTTAAAATCGTAGATCTCACTAAAATAGCCTTCGGCCAGTACAATTTTAAAAACCCTTTCTATCTTTTCTACAATGGTATGATGCTGTATGCTGGTAGCAGCCGGGGTGGTGCGGCGGTTAAAAAAAGCATACATGGCAATACCACCTATTACAAGGCCTGCCAGTAGTAATAATATTTCTGCCATAGTTGTAAGTTGTTTATTCGTTAATCACCATATAATAGCCGTTGGCAAAATCGTTGTTGTTAAGATAAGCGGCCGATGGGCTGCGTAGCACCATACCAATTTTGTAGGTGCCGGCGGCAGGTTTAAAACTGCCCATAGCGGTAAAACCCGTTTTGCTGGCGGTAGAAGTAAAAATAAACTGGTAGCGCATATAGCTTACCGTGGCTGCATTAATAATGGGGGAGGCAGCAATGGTATTTTGATAGCCCACATCCAAATCAAAGGTGCCGGTGCCGGCGCCTGTTTTGCCCAGTATGGCCGTGGCATTTACAATTACCCGCTGGCTGCCGTTGAGGGTAACGGTTACCGATGGCCCAATAAACTCCCAGGTATTGGAGCTGGCTGGTACACTGGCTGCCGTGGCGGCATACAGGCTGCCGCTGGCGGCAATGGTGCCCGGCACATTAGCGAGGCCACCCCAGCTGGCCACCCCATCCTGGTCGCTTACCAGCACTTTGCCGGTGGCGGCCCCATCGGTTACCTGCAGGCTGCTGGTTTTGGTACGGCCGGTTACCGTTAATTTTTCGTCAGGCGTTTCGGTGCCAATGCCCACATTGCTGTTGGATAATTTTAATACGCTGGCTTCGCCCAGCCCATAAATATTAAAGGCAATATCTGCATCGGGCCCGGGCGATGCTGCCCCATCCGGGTAGGGATTGCTGTTAAGATCGTAGCTGATAAAGCTGTTATTATTACCCGTGATGTACAGGGTGTAGGTTTTGTTTTTTTCTAAAAAAGCCTCCACGCTAAAGCTTTCGAGGCCAACGGTTAGCGATCCAAAATTTTTGCTGCCGCTGCCCAGTACCGTGCCCTGGCTATTTTTTATTTGTACCGTTACCTGGCTGCCGTTTACGGCTGTTACATCCAGCTCAACGGTGGTAACCTGTGCATTGGCGGCAATGGTAAAAGTTTGCCATACAGCCGTACCCGACAAGGCCAGCGAGGCCGAGGAGATGCCGTTGCCCGTAAGCAGGTTATTAAAACCACCCACCCCTGTAAAAGCCAGCGGGTATTGGGCCAGTTGAATACTGGTAGCGCCGGTTAGCTGGCCGCCAAGGCCGGTACTATCGCCCAGGCTGGTAAGCCCATTGGTGGGTAAGCCGCCGCCACTGCCGCCGCCGCTTTGCCAGCTGGCATTGCCCTGGGCATCGCTGGTAAGCAGTTTGCCAGCGCCGGCACCGGTGCTTAGCTGCAGCGCTGTGGCTTTTAAGGTATCTGTTTTGATATTACCGGCTACCTGTAATTTTTCTATGGGGTTGGTAGTGCCAATGCCAATATTTTGTGCAAGGCCCCACAGGGGCATGCCTAAAAAAAGGGCGCAGCAAAAAACGGGGGTTCTCATGAGCGTTGCATTTTTTTTAAATGTATATAAAAATACAGCGTTTGGCAATTTTTATAATAAAATGAGCCAGTAACAGCAGCTGTTAACGGGCTAAAAAATACGGCAGCCTGCAGGCTGCCGTATAGGTAATGATGTTAACTTGGACCCTACTGTTTTACCCAATCAAATACCACGGTGGCATTTTTTTGGTTGCTGGAGCTGATAAATATTTCGTGGCGTTTATCGCCGGCTGTTACAATCATCAGCGAGGTATTAGGCGGTATGCTGCCCAGGTTATCGGCCACCATTACCAGCTCGTGGTGGGCATGCTGTTCGTCCAGCGTTAGCGTAAAGCTTACGGGCCGGGCGCTAAGGGCTGCCTGCGCTACCAGCAACTGGTTGTTGTGGTACACCGTTACAGTATCGCCATCTATCTCCCCATTATCATACAATTGTACCAGCAGGGTGGGGGCGCTGGTTTGTATGGTAGATACGATACTGCTGCTGCGGTTGAGCAATACGGCCGGTACGGCTATGCTGGTTTTTTTTACGGTGGCTGCCGGTACAGGCAGGCTGGTAACGATGGGTTGCTTATTAACCGTGGTAACAGTTTTAGCCGGTGCCGGGTTGCTGGCCACCGGTGGGGCCACGGTTTTTTTTGGTGCCGGCACTACAGCCTTGGGTTTGTCGGCTTTGGGGCGGTTAAGCGCCACGGGGGTAACGGGCAAAGTGCTGTTGCCCGTGCCCGGCAGTACGGGTTTATCCAGCGTACACTCCCGTAGCCAAATATCATCTACGGCAAAATCGTTGCCACAGCCGCCGGGTATAATATCCTCCATTTTTAATACAATACTGGTAACATCTGCCGGTGTGGTAAAATGGGCATAATAACGCAGCCATAGCCCGGCATTGCCCGGCATCAATTGCCCGGTATTAAAGCGGCCGAGTTGCTGGCCGGTAGGGGTGAGCACAATAAAACTGATCACCGGCGGGGTGGGGGTGCAGCCATTATCGCCGGCACATACATTTACAAACCAGGCCGATACCTCGTAGGTGGTAGCTGCTTTTAGCCGGGTAATGGGCAGCGAAAAAAATGGGCCGGGCTGGTGGGCCGCATTCACCAGCAGCATACGGCCATTGGCATCGCCGGGGGTATGGTCGGCGGGCAGCGCCAGCCAGTTATCGTTAAAGCAGCGGTGGGTACGGCTGGCATAGCTGTACTGCCCGTCATCGGGGCAGTCGGCATTGCGCAGGCGGTAATTATCCAGCCCCATATTGTATTGCACCGGGCTGGCATCGCTGCCAAAATCTATTTTTACTACGGCTTCTTTAAAGGCACAGTTAAGTTGCTGTGCCGGGCTGCAGGCGGCCATAAGCAGTGCGGCCAGCAGCAGTGTACATTGTTTTGTCATGGCTTTATATTATGGGCGGCACCCGTTGTAAGGTAGTAAGTACCGCCGTTATAAAGCTAAGGCTAAAACTATAAAAAGCCCCGGCAGGCGCTAATTATTTGATAGCCGGCGCTATAACGGGCAGGTACAGCCGCCAGCCTACGCACAATTTGATATTTATTGTTGCTGTTGGGTTTTGCCAACATGCCTGCTGAAAAATTTACCTATGCTGTAGGTTACACTCATGGTAACACATAACGGGCATACACCAAAACGAAAAAACAACAGGCCTGCTTTTTTATACCAGGGTAAATTAGCTGGAGTAATTGGGCAGCTTAGGCCATCTCCTTCATATTCTTTAATGCCCCAAATATTTTTAGACGCTTTCATTTAAAACCAATTTTAGTTATCCAAAAAAGTGATACATACACATGGCCAATAGTGCCACCGACAGCATGCAAAGAATGATTTTTGTACTCCTTTTCATAGTGATAAGTTTAAAAGTTTTTCAATGGTTGATGTCATGGCTTCGTTTGTACTGGCAAGGCTTAGCTGCTTTAACTGCTGATGGGTTGTTGGATGAATAAATGTAACAATGCCCGATGCTGCCTCCGTTACTTTTTTATCCGATGCCAAACCACAAGCCGTAAGCAAATGCCTCATTCCTTTTGGTGGTTTGCTAATAACAGCTTCATAAATAGTGGCTTTTTGCAAGGCTAACTTAGATGCCGCCTTGCTGCTGTCGTTGGTAAGATCGTTATAATAAATCGTTAGGCCTTTTGCTGTATAAGGCAGTAGCAATTGCCTGATCCTTTGTTCGTTTGCTTTACAAACGATACAGTAATTTGCCCGATTAACCACCGCAATTAATGGCGGCTTTGCTGGTAGGGTTGAAAAAGCTTGATTGTTTTGTGCTGTACACACAACACTTGATGCCAGTAGCCAAATGGCCAATAGTGAGGTTAATTTTTTCATGATTGAATGAAGGTTGATTCAACTATTAATGCCAAATCATGCTTACTATCACCCAATCGGTAAAGGATATTTTAGCCAAAAAAATTAACGCAAAACCAAACACAAGCGGCTGCTAAGCCTCTTGTGCTTTATCCTTTTCTTTTTTTACTTGTTGTATGCACTTGTATTGCTGGTTGGCTGCGGTGTGTTTATTTTTCCAGCCCATTTTTTGCATCAGGCTTCCCATTGGTTCTTTGTAAAAGAAAATAGCTTTTAAAATTCGTTGACAATTTGCCGTAATTTTTGTTAGCCAAAAACTAAGTTTTTCTTCTCTTGTTGGTTCGGGCTTTAACTCAACAGTAAACTGTTCACTTTCTTGTTGATACTTATCAATGTTGTCAACTGTTATCAGTTTATCATCTCTCAATCTTTTCAGCCAAAGATTTTTGGCGATGGCAAACAGGTATGTTTTAAGTGAAGCGGTAAGGACAAAGTTGGTGCCTCTTATTTTTTGAAGCAGTACCATAACCGCTTCTTGAAAAATATCTTCTGCGTCTTCGGTACTTCCAAAGTGTTGAGTGATATAGTTGGCCACCGAAGGAAAATAAAATTTGTACAACACTTCAAATGAAGCATTGTCTTCGTTTTTTAGATGCTCCAAAAGAGCCTTGTCTGGTATGCTTTGCATTGGATGATAAAATTAGCCAATTGTGTATACCCAAATGGTTGCGATATCACCCCATCATCTTTAAATTTATTTTCTGCCCGGATGCTTAGCTGTACCACCAACTGTTGCACCCAACATTTAGATTACCATCCAGCCGCCGCCTTGGTGGCCTGCTTTGGGCTAAAAACTGTAAATTTGAAAACGCTTTTAGTAAGCAGCAGGCAGCCACCTTTAAACCATATTTAATCCGGCGCTGCTTGCCGCCCATGTTCAACTTTGTATGGCAACCCATCCAATTATTTTTAATCAACAGCGGTTATTGGGCAAACGCACCCGCCATGCCCAACCTGCATAAAGCCCTGCCGGCATATATACCTAGCACCCATGCGTACATCTATCCTTTGCTTACTTAGCCTTGGCCTGCTGGCCACCCGCCCTGCGGCAGCGCAGGATATTTATATCAACCACGATACGGTGGTAAACAATACCTGGGTATTACCCGCCGGGGCCATCCTGCATTTTGGCAGCGGTGGCCATATCAGCGGCAGCGGCACCATCAGGGGTGGCATTATTAATGCGGCGGCCACCCAATGGATATTTGATACCAGCCTCACCCTGCAGCCCGCCGCCACCTATGGCCCTTATTTCAGCGCTTGCTGGCTGGGCGCCGGCAAGGTAGCCGATAACAGCGGCCCCCTGCAAAAAAGCATCAACACCATTATACAAAACCAGCAGCGGCTGCGCCACCTGTATATACCTGCCGGCACCTATGCCTACAGCCGGCCGCTGCAGGTACAATACCAATACAAGGGCCAGTATGCCGCCGCCACCCTGCACCTGTATGGCGATGCCAATAGTTGGGATTGCTGCGCCGGCACCACGCTGCTGTACACCGGCACCACCGGCTATGCCCTGGGCCTGCAGCTTAACAAGGGCACCGAAATAAACAACCTCATCATCACCGGGCAGTTTAAGGCACCCGTACTGCCCGACACCGACTACTACAGCCTGCCCATGGAAAAATTTACCGATGCCAACGGCCGCTGTGGCCCCGGCTATGCCGGTATTGTTATTGATTACGATGGCAGCCTCAACAGCAGCGGCAGCACCGGCGTACAAATACACGATGTGCAGGTGGGTAATTTTGATATTGATTACCTCGTAAGCCCCAATGGCAAAACCTTTAATGCCGATGTGCTGCTGTTTCAAAATATACGCTGTGGCGATGCCCGTATTGGTTTTGCCAATGGGCAGGCACAAGAAAAAGGCAATACCATCCGGGGTATATACAGCTGGGGCAATATACATACCCTGTACAGCGCCGGCCGTATGGGCAAAAGCCAGGCCGGCCACTATACCATTGATGGCGGCAATATCGCCGGGCGCTGTATTCGCCTGCTGGATATTACACAGGCGGGCTGGTACCCCACCCATATCAGTAACCTTTATGCCGAAAGTATTGGCAGCATTGGTAGCATCAGCACACAAGTGCCCACCGCTATCAGCAATTGTGCCTTTCATTTTGCACTGCCACGGCAGGCCGGACGGCAAACCCTGCTTACCTGCAATAGCCAGCGGGTGGCTTTTAGCCATTGCCTGTTTAGGTATTATGGCCAAAAAGAGGCCCTTAAAATGAGGGGAGATGCCAGCTTTACCAACTGCTTTTTTAGCGGGCCACTGCTAAAGCAGTAATAAAATAGGAGGTTTACTGCCAATTTTTTACCCTCAATCCACAAAAAACAACCATTTGGTGATAAAAAACGTTTTGGTAACCTGCAGATATGTTTTTTTTTAGCTATTTTGCACACCTGTATTTTGTACCATACCGAAAACTGCTGATATCCTCCGTTTAACTGCTGATACCCGTATGCCGGGTTTACCAATACACATATATATAAGATGCTGCATTTGTACAACGCTTTTTTATTATCGATTAGCCACGCCAACGAGGGGAACAACCCGTTTTTTCCGGCACGATTTTTTGTACCATCAGCCCTGCTTATACCACCGTACCAATTATAAACTAACTGATTTATAAACCAACTGCAATTATCCAACAGGTAAAATAACTGATTATGAAAAGTGTAAATTCTACAGGACAAAACTTTCAACCCGTGGTAATAAGTTTCATTCGAGCAAAAAGTCTTATTCTTTTATCTGTGATATTACTTTTATCCGGTGCAAAGTTTAGTTATGCTCAGAGTATATCCATGACTACCACCGGCTCAAATTCTCAAAATTTTAATACACTTTTAACCACCGGTAGTGCCGCATGGGCCAATAATTCTACTGTTTCATCATGGTATAGCTCATATAGTGGAAATATTGTAGCTAATGC
The DNA here is from genome assembly GCA_039796475.1 of Bacteroidota bacterium. Lineage (GTDB taxonomy): Bacteria > Bacteroidota > Bacteroidia > Chitinophagales > Chitinophagaceae > Ferruginibacter. The sequence goes on from JBDKJT010000072.1 coordinate 9,817, forward strand.
TGGGGCTGGTAATACAGCTCAGTTATATAGTTATGGTACTGGTACAGCAAGCGACAGGGCTTTGGGTTCAATCGTTACTAATGGAACAGGTACCATTGCTTATGGTGTTCAATTACAAAATAATTCTGGCGCTGCACTTACAACAATGACAGTAGGTTACACGGGT
>JBDKJT010000073.1:0-11731 GCA_039796475.1 Bacteroidota bacterium
ACCTTTAATGCTACTTTAAAAACAGCGTATGATGAAAGCATTGGCAAGCTCAGCATTATACCGCAGGATATTGGCAGGGTAGTGCTCAACCTTATCAACAACGCCTTTTATGCAGTGAGCGAAAGAAAAAAACTTAACGAACCGGGATATGAACCAACCGTAACCGTAAGTACAGTAAAACAACCCGGCTCAATATGCATCTTGGTAAAAGATAATGGTACCGGTATCCCACCGCAGGTGGTAAACAAAATTTTTCAACCCTTTTTTACCACCAAACCTACCGGGCAAGGCACAGGTTTGGGATTGAGCCTAAGTTATGATATTGTAACCAAAGGGCATGGGGGAGCGCTAAAGGTAGATACAAAAGAAGGAGCAGGAACAACATTTAGTATTCAGATTCCAATGGTTATTTAGTTTATACAATGATGAGGCATTTTGTTATTCAGCAGACAAAGTGCCGATTGATCGAGTAAAGTGAACAAAATATAGTAGCCGTAAACAATTTTGTAAATGAAAAAAAAGCATCCCAAAAGTATTCAACTCAGCTTTAAAGCCAAGTTTAGTAAAAGGTATTAAAGTTTGTTTATTTATGATGGTAGGGAATAACGAATACCATTACACAAAGTTGGCTAACTGGCACCACAAAGCAGGGGATTAAAAATGGATGAATAATACTTAAATTGTATAAAAAAATTGTTTAGAGCTGTCAATGGCAGGATATTGTAAATTATAAATACTAGCATCTATTTATAATGAATCATTCAATCAATATTTTGCAGATTTTAATTAATTGTAGTATCCTTTTAAAACCTCCCCAATTGATTATCGCCAATATAATTAAGATCATCAAAAAGTAATTTGTTTGTATGCTAAATCTACTGCTACAGGTTAAAAAAATCATTCACATTGTAGCGTTCTTTTTTGCCACTTTATTTAGCTCCAGTATCATGTATGCAGCTGCGCCGCCTAATGATAGTTGCGGCGGCGCCTTGCCAATCGTTATTGGCGGTGGCGGGTTTGCCGTTGGCATTTTTACAAGTACCAATATTGATATTACTGAAGCCACATTACAAACCGGGGAAACATTTGCACCATCCATTACGGTTGCAGGGCTTACCAAAAAATCGGTTTGGTACAAGTTTAGTATCCCAACCACCAGGAGTGTAAGGGTTAGTCTTTTACAACCTGGTAGCGCCATACAAGCAGGCAACGTAGGGTTTACCATCTATAAAACAAAAAATTGTCTTCCGGGCAATGCAGATATTAGCACCAAATTAAGCCCAATTGAAACTTTTGGTAATACTTTTCATCCCTGTGTAGATGTAGGAGATTATTTAGTACAGGTTACCAGTAACAACAGTGCAAATGGCCCCATTTATATTACCGTAGAAACGGGGGAGCCGGCCCCTGCGCCATACGACAAGCCGGCTACAGCAAGCAAATTTGGAAAAGTAAGTACTAACAAAACTACTGCCATTGATTTTGACATTAGCTGTCAAAGCCTTGATGATGCTGCTGAAGTTTGTTTACCAACAACAGCCTTTAAAGATTACACAAAGAGTACCTGGCACACTTTTACTACACCCGATGCCTTCGACTTTTTTGCTATATTAATTTCCGGTAATCAAAGCAACTCCGGTTGGGTATATAATAATAAAATTGGGTTTCGCCTGTTTGAAGGCGATATTACCAGCACAGCATTGGCATCGCTGGTACAAATTGGCGGATGCGATAGCATGTATTGGAAAGGGGAGGTTGCAGATAAAAAAATGTTTAGTTGCGGTCAACTAAAAAACAATACCACTTATACTGTACAATTTTTGTACGAAAAGGATTTTGCAAAAACAATGCGATTTGCTGTAAGCTGGGATGGAGGAATACCCACCCGTGCGCCGGAGCCCACTAGCGGTATACCTGCAGCTAATAAAATAGGCGTATTGCCCAGCAGCTTTGCAGGAGTTACCACTTATGCCACACCAGATAATTTTTCGTGTAATGCCTATCACAACAATTATAATTGTCCTAAAACATTGCCAGTTGCTGGTTTACCTACCAAGCCCTCTGGCTATTCAGTAAATTTAAATTTAAGCACTTTTTACAGCTTTACTTTGGCCAATACCGCCCAATTAGATGTGTACACTTCGGCTAATTGCGGATTTAATTATGTTCGTCTTTATAAACAAAGCCTTACAGGCAACTGTGCCGATTTGGATACTGCTAATATTGTGGCAACGGGCGTGGGTGATGGTGGTTATTTTACCTTGGAATGTATGCCTCCCGGAGATTATGTATTGCAGGTAATGGGCACCGATAATTATCCGTTTGGTACCAGTTATTCAGAATTAGTAACGGCATATAATGGCAACTCAGGCCTATGTTTATGGGGTAACCTCGGTAAGCAGGTAACAGTACGCTTAACTACTACCACACAGGTTGGTATAAACAAATTTTCCTTAAACGCCCCAGGTGCTTTTGAAAAAATTAATGCCAACGGCGCCGGTGTAATGCAACCTGTACAATTGTACAATAAGTACACTACCACTCCCGATACTTTGGGCTGTTCTAACACAGTGTTACCTGCCGATAATTGTGGAGTGGGCGATCAAAAAGCAAGCTACCGGGAGTTTGTTTTGGGTGATAGTGCAATTTTTAGGCTTGATGAAAATACGTTTAACTGGACAAGTCTTTATAAAGGCGATGCCAATGCCCTTGCGGCAAGTCAAAATGCCTACTCATTTCCAAAGTTAATAACCGGGCTTGAAACCATGCGCAAGTGTATGATTTGGCATACGGTTGGCACAGCATCTACTACTTGTATTACACCGGGCACTTTTAGTTTAGTAAGTTTTGGCCCACTAAGGGGAGGATACAGTAATAGCTATATTGTACAAAATCCTTCTTTTACAGTGATAGCGCCAAAAACCAATCACAATAGTCCGCAAACAGCGCAGGATATGGGCGACCTTTGGGCACAACTTGGCCCAAGCGGGGGCTTTATCAGGAGCGATATAGATACTTTTTCATGCTACGATAATCCGGCAGTGATTGATGGATTTGACGGAGGCACCTGTTGGGGGCCTTATAAACCTACCAAACTTATTTACCGGCAGTTTTACCTGAGCCAGCCCACCAACTTAAGAATTGCTACTGGCCCTTACGGTTATACCGGCTATTATGGTTACTTAACACTGTACAGCGGAAAAGTAACCGATGGCACAGCAGGGTTAAAAATTGTAGGAGACTCCTGGAAATGTTTTTATGATAAATCAAACCAGGGCAGCTGTACCGACCTTTTACCGGCAGGATGGTACAGCGTTGTAGCCTATGGGTATGGAGGCAGTTATGAAAATCCCTTGCAAACCACCGATGCTAACGGTAGTCATTACAGTATGCTGGGCCAGGGAAATGCATTTTACATATACCTGTATCCAAAAACTTGCGCCTCTCCTCAATTCAACCGACCCTACAAAGCCTCGGTTGATACGGTTACTAAAAATCCTTATTTAATAGAGTGGGGGCCTCAAACAGGCCATACGGCAGCATATCCGGTTACCAGTAAAAAATATACTTTAAACACCGAAAACTTTGACTGTACACAAGACACTGCTTTCATCAGCCAATACATAAAGAGTTGCAATCCTGTTGTTACCTCAAAAATTGCTTTTTATGTATTTAAAATTACCCAGGAATCGTATATCCAGATTGATGGAATTGATGATGGACTATGGAGCTCAGTGTATGCATTTGATGTAAGAACAGCTGACTCGGCAAAGTTGAAAACAGATGCACCCTTGCAAACCTGTACATACAAAAAAGGAGTAATGGAATTTTGCAAGTTGCAACCAGGTACATACAGCATCGTTTTTTATGCTCAGGAAGCATACACCTGCAATGCTGTAACACCAACTATCTACATCGACCAGGTAGGCTACAGCCGCTTTGATCATGCTGGCAAAGCCTACGACTTTGGAGAAATAAAACCAGATAGTACCTGGTACAGTGGTAAGCCCGGTGATATTAATCCTTTAAACAGCAGCCGGGCTGCCAGTAATGATTTTTTTTACTGTACTACTGGAGCTCAGGAAAAAGATCCTTCAGGCGCTGTTTGCTATACCGCCTATAATCCATTAATTTATACAGCAGGCAATAACGTTGTGCTTCACCCCGATGTTGCCACTGCACCAAATACATATACTATTGATCGTCGAAATGTATGGTACACATTTACTGTAAGCCAACCGGGTAATATTAAACTGAAAGTAGAAAATAAAACTCCCGGTAAAACGCATCAATACCCATATGCTATTTATAAAAGTGATGTGGATGCAACAATACCATTTACAGATGTAATTGCTAATGGGCAAACAGATTCTACACTATTGCAAGGATTAACTTTTGTAGCGGCAAATTGGTATCCCTACAACTACTACTGCCAGGGTGCTACCGAAATTACCGTATACAACGAACCTTGTGATTTTAAGCCAACCCGTTATTACCTGTTAGTTGAAAACAGGAATCCATATGGCTATGCAGGCGTTTATGATATGAACCCCAATAGCCAGGTGGAGGTATCTATTTTACTCGATAGTTTAAATGCATTGCCTCCAAAATTCGATCACTTTAGTCAGGCCAATGATATGGGGCTTGTAAACAGCGGTATCAAAACCGGTGCTGTTGATAATTTTACCTGTGCTACTAAAGACCTGCCAGATCCTTTATACGCATACCCCAACTGCCAAAAAACGTTGTGGTATAAATTTACTACCAGCACAACCGGGCAAATTAGGTATGCAGCATTTATTAACAATATCAATAACTATTATTACGATCAAATACAATTATTCAGGCAGATAAAACCCAACGATTCTTCTGCATCAGGCCTGCAACATATGCCACATACTTCCACTTATTATAATAATGGTTATTGGGCGCAACAATGTATTTCTCCCGGCACTTACTATATTATTTTACCCGGTTGCAATGCAATAAATCAAGATGCATATCCTCAAATTGAAATCATACCCCAGGCAGGCGATTTTTGTAGCGCTCCTATGATTACAAGCCTTACCGGTGCTGGCAGCAAAGTAGTGCCTGTAACGGTAGATTGCCATACTATCGGCACCGATTATGGCGAATTTAATCCTACATTAACCTGCCCCGCCAATGGCATTACAAGCAATTATAAAACAAGTTGGTACCGGTTGGATATTACCGGTACAGACACGTTAGACGTAACAGTTTACATTGATGAAAAAACCAATGCCAGCAGTACAGACATCAAGTATAGAATGATGACAGGTACCTGTGGTGCTATGCAGGAACAAAGCTGTGTACAAGATGCATTGACACGTAATACTTATAAATGTTTAGCCCCGGGAAACAGTTATTATATACAAGTATTTACGCCAACAATGCTAAACTCATACACACCCGTTATTGGTGATATTGATTTGAATATCCAGGCTGTGACACATGCTGATACCTGCTTACCAGCCAGCACCTGCATTGGTGTAGCTAACTTTACGCCACAGTTTGATTGCACCAAGGATAAATATGTAACTTTTACCAACTTTAGTACCTATGGCTCCTCTATTGAATATAAATGGGACTTTGGTTACAATAATCAAACAAGTACCGCTGTATCACCACAGTTTTTTTATCCTGCCTTAACCATTGATAAAACTTACACTGTAAAATTGGTCATCACCAATTCGCTTTGTGGAAAAAAAGATTCTGTTACACAAACAATCAATATACCTGCAAGGCCAGGGGTTAATTTGGGTAACGATACCATTATTTGTAATAGTGCTGCTACCCTTTTGCTAGATGCAACATCACACCCCGGCAGTACTTACTATTGGTATAATGGTAGTGCGCTGCCAACCTTTACAGTAGGTGGTATAGCATCCCCTTACGTGGAGGTTACTTATAACGGATGTAAAGCAAAAGATACCATCAATGTGTTTATCAATCCAATTGCCAAACAGCCATTGCAAACCAAAGCCCTTTGTGCGGTAACGCAGGTAACACTGGATGCCGCCCGAGGATATGGGGAACAATACAAATGGAGTACAGGTGCAATTTCATCAGCCATAACTGTTGCACAGCCAGGCTACTATTGGGTAGATATTTACCTGAGTGGCTGCTATGTAAGAGATTCGTTCCTTGTAGTTAGCACCAGCTTGCGGCCATTGGGTAACGATACAACCATTTGCCAAAAGGCAATGCCATATACTGCCAATGCCACCGTTAGTGGGGCTACTGCTTATACATGGCAAAATAGCAGTAGCAGCAGTACTTTTAGCGTTAGTCAACCCGGTACGTATTGGGTAGATATCAACCTCGGTGGATGTACTTTTAGAGATTCACTAACGGTTGCAGTTGACTCATTTAAAACAGCCATTAAAACTGCTCGTATTTGCGAGGGCCAAAATTATATTTTGCCAAGTGGCAGGATAGTTACTACTGCAGGTAATTATAGCGATAGTTTAAAAAACAACCGTGGTTGCGATAGCATCATTACCAGTTTAACATTAGCTGTAGATACCGTAAAAAGGGTAACCAAAGTTGTTTCAGTTTGTGCCGGACAAAACTATACACTACCAAGTGGCACTATAATTTCAGTAGCCGGTAATTATATTGATACCGTAAAAAATATTAGGAGTTGCGATAGCATCATTACTACGCTAAATCTATCAGTAACTGTTGTGAGTAACGTATCTGCCAATGCGGTTATATGTAGTGGACAAAGCTATGCACTTCCTTCGGGCAGAGTTGTATCAACTGCCGGCATTTATATAGATAGTGTAAAAGCCGTTGCAGGTTGCGACAGCCTTATTACAACAACCAGCCTGGATGTATTAACCGCTATTCAAAATAATATATCTGTCAATATTTGTTCCGGGCAAACCTATACACTGCCCAATGGCAGCATGGTAAGTGCAGCAGGTATTTACAGGGATACCTTGCGATATGCAAACGGCTGCGATAGTTTAATACGATCAGTTACCATCAATTTAAACCCCAAACCATCGCTTGGTTCCGATAAAACCATGGCAATATGTTTTGGAAATACCGCTAACCTTACAACACAGTTTAATACTACCGGATTAACAACCGTATGGAGCCTGAGTGGGGCAACAGTGGCAGCACCAACGGCAGTAAGCAGTGCTGGTGTTTACCAATTAATTGCCAGCAATAGCAGTAACTGTGCAGATACAGCATTACTAACACTTACAGTTAGCCCAAAACCCGATTTGGGGCCAGATAAGGCGTTGTCTACTTTTAGTGGTAATACCATCAATCTAACCACTCAATTTAATACAACCGGATTAACTACCAACTGGACATTAAATGGTATACCGGTACCAAATCCTGCTGCTGTGAGTATCGGAGGTACTTATCAATTAGTTGCCAGTAACAATAACGGCTGTTCTGATACAGCACTGTTCACTCTTACGGTAAGCCCAAGGCCAGATTTGGGGCCAGATAAATCCATTGGCATTTGTTTGGGCGCATCGATTGATTTAACCACACAATTCTCTACAATCGGGCTAACAAGTAGCTGGACGATGGGTGGTATACCTGTAACCAATCCGTTGGTCGTTAGTACCGCAGGCATCTATCAACTCATCGTTACAAATACGCTTGGTTATGCTGATACTGCCCTGTTAACTTTAAGCATAAACCCAAAGCCATTTGTTGGAGCTGATAAAACAGCCACCCTGTGTGCAGGTAATAGTTTTAACTTAACGAGTCAATTTAATACTACCGGCTTAACCAGTAACTGGACAATAAACGGAGCAATGGTATCTACGCCAACAGCGGTTACTACCTCCGGTGTTTATCAACTTATTGTAACCAATAATGACGGTTGTAAAGACACTGCAACCATAACGCTTACAGTTAACCCAAAACCAATATTGGGTGCAGATAAAGCAATTAGTATATGCCAGGGAAATGCAGCTGACCTTACTGCACAGTTTACAACCACTGGTTTAACCACCAATTGGACAATTGATGGAAGCACAGTATCCAATCCATCCTTTATAACGGCAGCCGGAATTTACCAACTAATAGCCACCAACAGTAGTAATTGCTCAGACACGGCATTGCTAACACTAACCATTAGCCCAAAGCCAAATTTGGGTATAGATAAATCTATCAATGCCTGTGCCGGTAATACGGTAAACCTTGATGCACAATTTACCAGCACCGGGTTAACCACTAGTTGGAGCAACAATGGCCTGGCAGTAGGCAATCCTGCTGCAGTATCCAATGCAGGCATTTACCAAATAATTGCTAGCAGTACTTTCGGTTGTAAAGACACCGCACAGCTAATTATTATCATTGCCCCAAAGCCAAATTTAGGTGCAGATAAAACCGTGGCCATTTGTGTTGGCAATACTGTTAATTTAACCACACAATTTGCAATTACTAACTTAACCAGCAATTGGACACTGGGCGGGGCAGCGGTAGTTACTCCAACAGCAGTAACACAATCGGGCATATATCAACTTATAGCTGCCAATACCGATGGTTGCACCGATACTGCATTGGTAACTGTTACATTTAACCCAAGCCCATTATTAGGTATAGATAAAGCTGTTTCTTTTTGTGAGGGAGCAAGTATAAATTTAACCAGCGTTTTTGTAACCACCGGATTACAAACTAGCTGGACGCTAAATGGCAGCGTTGTAACTACGCCCACAGCAGTTGCCGCTACCGGGATTTATCAATTAGTGGTTACCAATAACTTTACATGCACCGATACGGCACTGGTAGAGGTATCTATCAATCCCTTACCGGTAGTGGCAGTTTCAAACCCTGTACCAGTATGCTCACCCTCTACAGTAAACCTCACCGCTGCAGCCGTTACAGCAGGCTCTACAGTAGGGCTTAATTATACTTATTGGCAGGATGCGGCCGCAAGTACAAGCTACCCCACACCTGCCACAGCCTCTACCGGTTTATATTATATTAAAGGTACCGATGCCAACAATTGTTCAACCATTGCGCCGGTGAACGTATTGGTGTATCAAATGCCATTAGTCAACGCCGGTAGTGATACCATCATTTGTTATCAAGACTCTGCTGTATTGCATGGCAATGCAAGCAATACCTCCATCGCTACGCTTAGTTACGCATGGACGCCCGTTGCCGGACTAACCAATGCTGGCGCTACCACTACTATTGCAAAACCATTAACTACCACAGAATATAGCTTTACAGTAACCGCCAATTACGGGGTGTGCAGCCTTACCGCTACAGACAAAATACTGGTAACCATGCAACCACCTGTACCTGCTTTTGCAGGTAACGATACCAATGCAGTACTTGGCCTGCCACACCAATTAATGGCAACAGGCGGAGTAAGTTATTTGTGGACACCATCTGCGGTGTTAAATAATCCATTTACACAAAGCCCGTTGGCTACCATTAACAGAGATACAAGGTTTACAGTATTGGTAACAGACATCGCCGGTTGTAAGGATACAGCTTCTGTATTGCTTAGGGTATACCAGGGCATACGCTATTTTGTACCCAATGCTTTTTCACCTAACGGCGATGGATTAAACGAAATTTTCCGGCCAATAGCGGTGGGTGTAGTGTCTACAGAATGGTTCAGGGTGTACAATCGGTATGGCCAGGTGATGTACGAAAGCAGCAATATCCAAAACGGTTGGGATGGCACATACAAAGGCCAACGGCAACCTATTGGCAACTATATATGGAGCATTAAAGGAAAGGGCAGAGATGGTAAAGTGATTGAAATGAAGGGAAATGTTGTATTGGTAAGATAAAAGAAAATTTGCCTTTACAGGGTGGCTGCATTTAATGTTCAGTTGAAATTAATGACTGCAAACACTCATCAAATTTAAAACAACTTAACTGTACAATATGCCATACCATATCATGCTAGGTTGATAAGCTGATGCAACCAAAGTACCTAAACCTAATTAAATGAAGTACTATATCGCCATATTCTTGTGTACAATTATTGCATGGCAGGCTGCTGCCCAGCAAAAGCTGCCCGATAGTTTGCGATTGGCCTATGAGCAAGCCGAAAACGATTCGGTAAAGTTTAAAATCTCGAGAGTTATTTATACTTTTTATGAAGAAACCAATCGGGATTCTGCACTCTACTACGCCCAGCTACGCTACGCTATAGCCAAAAAAAATAACCGAAGCATTGAAGAAGCTCATACACAAGGCCAAATTGCTTATCAGCAAATTTACCTTGGTAGATACAGCGAAGCATTAAGTAACCTTACTGAAGCAATGCAGATTGCCACTAAAAGCAGCAACCGAAGCACCTGGGAGCTTACCAGCTATAATACCCCGGGCAAAAGCCGGGAGGTTGCCTTATCGATGATCAACCATATGTTTGGTCATTTAAAGTTGCAAACGGGCAGCACAGAAAGTATTGATTACTTTAAAGCGGGCAGAAAGATTGGGATAGAAATAGGTAATGATTTTAGGGTGACGGTGGCCGATATGGTGTTAGCTGTAAATTATTTACGCATACAGCAACCCGACTCTGCATTAACATATGCAAAAGAAGGAGAGGCTTATGGAATGCACAGCGGCATCTCAAAATACCTGGCCAATATATGGTATGCCATGGGTGTTATCTACATGAAGAAGGGCATGGATTCGTTGGGACTTTTTTATTTAAAAAAATCATTGGGTTATGCCCTGCAAGAAGACAACCTAACCGTGGTGGCCAACGTGTATGAAAATTTATTTTCATTTTTTAAATCACAAAACAATGCAGACTCGGTACTGTATTATGCTATAAAAAACATTTCGGTAATAAAGGCATTGGGTGCTACCACCTCGTTTGCAGTAAGCGAAATAAATATGGGCAATGGCTATCAAAACCTGGCTACTGCCTACAGCCTAATTAACAATACAGACAGTACTACTAAATACTTAAAGCTTGCATTATTGGTAAAAGACAGCTCCACTGCTATCAAATTAAATAGGCTGGCAGACTTTCAACGGTTAACGCTGGATAAACAGTTGCTCCAGCAAAATGAAGAAAAAGAACGCATTGCTGCAGCCAACAAACGCCGGATGTATTTGATGCTGGCCGGTATTACAGCCGCACTTATTATTATGTTGCTGATATACCGAAACAACCGTCAAAAGCAAAAAGCTTACAATCTTTTACAAAAACAAAAAGCTGCCACAGATTTACAAAAAGAAAAAGCAGATGCTGCCTTGCAGGATCTTAAAGCCACTCAATCCCAACTCATCCAATCCGAAAAAATGGCCAGCCTTGGCGAGCTCACCGCAGGCATAGCCCATGAAATACAAAACCCGTTGAACTTTGTAAATAATTTTAGTGAGGTAAGCAACGAGCTGCTGGATGAAATGACCACCGAATTAGCAAAAGGAGACATTGCCGAAGCACAGGCCATTGCGGCAGATGTAAAACAAAATCTTGAAAAAATCAATCAGCATGGCAAGCGGGCCGATGCCATTGTAAAAGGCATGCTGCAACATTCAAGAACATCTTCCGGGCAAAAAGAGCCCACAGACATCAATGCACTATGCGATGAATATTTGCGGCTGGCCTATCACGGATTAAGGGCAAAAGACAAAACCTTTAATGCTACTTTAAAAACAGCGTATGATGAAAGCATTGGCAAGCTCAGCATTATACCGCAGGATATTGGCAGGGTAGTGCTCAACCTTATCAACAACGCCTTTTATGCAGTGAGCG
>JBDKJT010000074.1:0-6346 GCA_039796475.1 Bacteroidota bacterium
CAGTACAGAGGCGGCCATGCAACATCAATGGCAGTTATTTAAGCGTAAGCCATCCACCGGTAAAAAAGTGGCCATCGTTGGCGCTGGCCCGGCGGGCTTAAGTTGTGCACATACCCTTAGCCGGCAGGGGGTGGAGGTAACCATTTACGAAAAAGAAAACCAGGGTGGCGGGTTAATGACGTATGGCATTGCCGCTTACAAAGTAACCCCCCAATTTTGTAAAGAGGAGGTAGATTATATAACCGCCATTGGTGGTATTACCATACACTATAATACGGCATTGGGCAGGGATATTGAGCTGGCTGAATTGCAAGAAAAATACGACGCTGTTTACCTTGCTTTTGGCGTAGGGCTGGCCCGCCAATTGGATATACCTGGCGAACAGCTGCCCGGCGTGGTAGATGCAATTAGTTTTATTTACCAGTTGCGTAACGAAGGCTGCGCCGCTGTGCCCGTGGGTGATAAAGTAGCGGTGATTGGCATGGGCATGACGGCCATTGATGCTGCCACACAGGCCAGGCGCCTGGGTGCAAAAGAAGTTACCATGCTGTATCGCCGCACACAGGCCGAAATGCCCTGCACCCAAACAGAGCTGGATATAGCCAAACTGGATGGGTGTAACATTATTTGGCTGGCAGCGCCCAAAGAAATTAAAGGTAGCCAGCGGGCCGAGCAGCTGCTGTGCAGTATAATGGAGTTGGGGCAGCCCGACAGCAGTGGCCGCCGCTCGCCGGTAGACTCAGGCAAAACCTTTACGCTGGAGGTGGATATGGTGATAAAAGCCGCCGGGCAAATGCCTTATCAGTCAGCCGTAACACAAATGGGGTTGGCTAATAATGCCGGCAAAATAGCGGTAACGGGCAATACTCATACCAATATAGCAGGCGTGTTTGCAGGTGGAGACGCTGTTAATGGTGGCAAGGAGGTGGTAGATGCTGTGCAAGCAGGCAAAGAGGGTGCTAAAGCTATACTCAGCTATATGGGTGTGCCGGCGTAAAGGCAGGTAAATTTTCAGCTTCTTTTTAGTTATAGCACTACCATTGGCGCAGCTTGTTGGTTGATTTGTATAAATCTTAAAATGTAAAATTTTTTATCATGGCAGATATCTCTTGTAATTTTTTGGGCATCCAATCTCCCAACCCCTTTTGGTTGGCCAGTGCGCCACCCACCGATAAAAAATACAATGTGCTCAGGGCTTTTGAGGCAGGCTGGGGTGGTGTAGTATGGAAAACCCTGGGCAGCCAGGTAAAAAATGTTTCCAGCAGGTATTCGGCCGTAAATTATGGTGGCCACCGGGTAATGGGCCTTAATAATATTGAGCTCATCAGCGATCGGCCCCTGCATATTAACCTCAAAGAAATTACAGAATGTGTTAAGCTTTTTCCGGATAGGGCCATGATAGTTTCTTTAATGGCAGATAATAACCGGGAAAGCTGGCATGAGTTGATTAAACAATGCGAAGATGCTGGCGCCATGGGCTTTGAGCTCAACTTTGGTTGTCCGCATGGCATGACCGAAAGAGGCATGGGCGCCTCGGTGGGGCAAGATCCCGAAATAGCCCGGATGGTGGTGGAATGGGTGATGGAAAAAGCCACTATACCAGTTATCACCAAGCTTACCCCTAATGTGCACTCGGTAGTGCCAACCGGCAAAGCAGTGGTAGAGGCGGGCACCAATGGCCTGTCGCTTATCAATACCATACAATCGGTAACCGGGGTAGATTTAGATACGTTGGTACCCAACCCTTATGTGGCGGGTAAAAGTGTATACGGTGGCTATTGTGGCCCTGCTGTAAAACCGATTGCGTTAAAGTTTTTAACCTCTATTGCACAAAACAATATTACCCGTACGGTACCTGTGTCGGGTATTGGCGGCATCAGCACCTGGCGGGATGCGGTAGAGTTTATGTTACTAGGTGCCACCAGCGTACAAGTATGTACCGCAGCCATGAAGCATGGGTTTAGAATTGTAGAAGATATGTGCGAAGGGCTAAATAACTGGATGGATGAAAAAGGCTTTGCCACCATCAACGATTTTATTGGTAAAAGTGTAGATACCATTACCAAGTGGGAAGCACTGGATATCAACTACCACCACATAGCTCAAATAAACCAGGATAAGTGCATCCATTGCGGCTTGTGTTATATCGCTTGTGAAGATACCTCTCATCAATCCATCAACCTTGCCTATGGCAAACCTTATAATACCTATACCATCAAACAAGATGATTGTGTGGGTTGCAACCTGTGTCAACTGGTATGCCCGGTAAATGACTGCATCACCATGGAAGAACAGCGGGTATCGCCAGAGTATGTAAACTGGATAGAATATCAAAAAAGAGGATTGCCACTCAACGATCATTAGCAGTTGGCCTGCAAAATAGCCAGGGTATCGGCTTATGCTGAAGGCAACAATTTGGCACTGCTGCTGTATATTAAATTTATTTATCCGGGTATGGCAACAGCCCGGATTTTTTTATGCTACTTACAACACATTTCTAATTAAAATAAACAGTAAGTTGCAAATACAAACAAAAGCCTATGTATATAAACCCTGCAAGACTGCAGCAGCATTTTGAAGCCATGAGCGAAATTGGCAAAATAGGGCAAACCGGCACCAACCGCCCCGCCCACTCTCCCGAAGAAAAAAAGGCTTTTGAGCTGGCTGCCTCCTGGATGGAGGAAGCCGGTATGAAAACACATATCGACCATTTTGGCAACCTGGTGGGCCGGCTGGAAGGAAAAAATCCTGCGCTGCCCGTTTTAATGATGGGCTCACATTTAGACAGCCAGCCATATGGCGGCCGCTTTGATGGGGTGGCTGGTGTGCTGGCTGCGATAGAAGTAGTAAAAACGCTTACCGAAAATAATATTCATCCACAGCGTACGATTGATGTAATCTCTTTTGCAGATGAGGAAGGCTGGCGTTTTAACAAGGGCTTATTTGGTTCAAAGGGGATTATTGGCAAGCTGGATGCAGAAGATGTAGACAGGGTAGATAAAGACGGTGTATCCCGCCGGCAGGCTTTAATCAATTTTGGCTGTAACCCTGCAAAATTTAAAGAAAGTGAGTATGCAGCGGGCAGTATCCATTGCTTTTTAGAGTTGCATATTGAGCAGGGTCCGGTGCTGGATATGGGCAACAAACCCGTAGGTGTGGTATCGGGTATTTCGGGGCCGATATGGTTAACAGTTACATTAAAGGGCATGGCGGGCCATGCCGGATCGGTGCCCATGCCCATGCGTAAAGATGCATTGCTGGGTGCTGCAGAAATTACAGTAGCCCTGCACCAGATAGCTACACAGGTACAAGGCAACCCTACCGTGGGTACGGTGGGTACTATCAATGTTTTTCCGGCCAGCCGAAATATTATTGCAGAGCAAGTAAGTTTTACCATCGACCTGCGGGATATAGACCTTGAGAGGCGTAACCGCTACGAAAAACAGTTGCTGGACAGTATTGACGCTATTTGCAAAAAACACTCCCTGCAATACACTATTACAGAAGATTTTAAAAGCGAACCCCGGTATTGCGCCGGCTGGATAAAAGATATTATTCATGATAGCTGTAACAAACTAAACCTGGATGCACCCGAGATAATGAGTGGCCCTTTTCATGATGCTATGGCATTGTCTTATGCCTGCGATTATGGGATGATATTTGTACGCTGTAAAGATGGTATCAGCCACAATCCGCTGGAGTATGCCTCTTACGAAGATTTGGCACTGGGTACCGAAGTGTTGTATAAAACCGCATTGGCAGTACTGCAACCCCAATAGCCCGGGGCTAAAAAATCAGTTTTATTTTTTTCAACTGGTTTATTAACTTCATAGTGTGGCATGGTATATAGTAGCCTGCTTCCTCTATTCATCTCTAAAAACAACTATTGCTTATGAAGGTATCAGACATCTTACAAAAAAAAGGGTCTCAAGTATTTTCAATTACGGGTAATGCCACTGTGCTGGATGCTTTACGTGTATTGGGTGAAAAAAATATTGGTGCCCTGCCCGTAATTGAAGAGGATAAACTGGTTGGTATTGTGTCGGAAAGAGATTATGCCCGTAAAGTAATTTTAAAAGGCAAATCATCGCATGATACCCTGGTGGTGGATATTATGACGGACAACCCCTATACCATTAAACCCGAAGACACCATCGAAATGTGCATGGCCGTAATGAGCGAAAAACACATCCGTCACCTTCCGGTGGTAGCGGGCAACTATGTAGTGGGGATGATATCGGTAAGCGATGTGGTAAAAGCCATCATTCAATCTCAAAAAGAAACCATCGATTATCTTAAACACTACATATCGCAGTAAATAAAACAATCGATGGTTAATAAGTTAATCAGGCTTTAGTGCCGCCAATCATAACGCTGTAGTAGTACAGCGTTATTTTTTTGGACTATCCCAGGTTTTTTCTTCCGGGGGCGTACAGTAATCGTACTTTACAATGCTCCTTTTAGAAGTTTCGGGGTGGCGGCTATCCTGTTCGGTAGCGGTTCGGTTTTTATCAACACCTGCATACGACATGCTGGTTAAGATAAATCCAGTGTTGGAATTTTGAATGCTTTTCATAACTATTTGTTTTGATGGTATACTTGATGCAAATTTCATGCTTGCCCACCAAACCTCCAGCTTGTAAGCACTTTTATTGTGTTAATTAATTTCAAAAAAAAAATACGGTTAAGGCTGTGGCGCTGATATTACGCTGCTTAACGGCTATCCAGCAGCCGGCGGTGGTAACTTACCTGCCCCAGGTGATAGCCCAAATGAGTGGCAAGGTGGGTGAGCAAAAAACCTGTGCTGGTGGGTTGCTCCAGCACCAGTAATGGATAAGCTGCCTCTAGTTGTTGGCAGCTAAGCGTTGGTACTACAGTATTTAACATACCAATGGTATCGCTAATTTTTTTTTGTAAAATTTCTAACGGCACAGCGGTATCATTAAACTCCAGCTCCCTGTTTCGGATATAACCGGTATGGCCCAGCGTAGCCCCAATATAGCTGTTAAGATTGCCTATAAGGTGCAGGCACAGGTTGCCGGCGCTATTGTTTGCCTGCCCGTCAATCATCCAAATAGCTGCCGGGTTTTTATACAGGCTAAGCTCTTCTTTTAGCCGGGTAAGATCTCGGGTAAATAATGCTGCAAGGGTTTTGGCTAACATATGCTTACTAATATGGGTAAAGGTAAAATTTTATAAAAGCCTGTGGCAAACTTTATGCTTGTTTAGCGATGCCGTATGTTGTCAATACCTAAATTGCAGGTATAATTTTTTTGTAATGATGCGATTTTTTGTGCAAATGTGTTGCTGTATTTTGCTGGCGGCTAGCTTACAAGCTCAAAGTATAGATGATAAACTGCGTTTTGCCAGTAGCGAAATGCAAAGCCTGGATAGTGTAAGAAAACAATTGGCACAAAAAATTGAACACCTAAAACTGCTGCAGATACAGGAAAAGCTGGATGCAGCAGGCTTGCCCGCCGTTGCCAATGGCGAGCAATTGGTAAGGCATGCGGCTTACAGCCTTTGCTATGCCGAAAAATTTGAGCAGGCTCGGTGGGTGGCACATATGATTGTGCCGGATGTAGTAAAAGGCACTGTTTTTCGTACCAACGATTTTAGGCCCGACCCCTTGGTACAAACAGGCAGTGCGGTGGAAGAAGATTATTTTTTAAAAAGGATGAAACCAGACAGTAGCTGGGAGTATGATGCTTTTGGGTACGACCGTGGCCACCTGGCACCATCAGCCGATTTCAGGTGGAGCAGCATAGCCTTGTCTGAATCTTACTTTTACTCAAATATGTCGCCACAATTGGCCGATTTTAACCGGGGGGCCTGGGGCGATTTAGAAGATGCCATCAGGGCTTACCTGTATACACACCCCAACACTGCCCTGTACGTAGTTACTGGCCCGGTATTAAAAGATGGGCTGCCCGTAATACCCCGGGCTAAACACAAAGTAGCCATCCCTCAGCAATATTTTAAAGCGGTGGTAGATTTACAAAATAAAAATGCCATCGGTTTTATCATGCCTAACCAGCTTATTACTCAGCCGCTGCATACATTTGCGGTATCCATCAACGATATTGAGCAACTAACCGGGCTCAACTTGTTTAATAAAATACCTGCAGCCTTGCAAAATGAGCTGGAAGTAATGAAGGATGCTGTAAGCTGGCTGCCGGTAGCCAGCCAGGCAGATGTAGCTCCTGTGCCCCAGCAAAGCCTGCGCCGCAATCATTTTAATACAACGGTAGCTAAACAGTGGATGGGCCATGCAGATGCCGTATCGGTGTGTGGCAGGGTAGTGGGCGCCCGTTTAAGCCGGGGCGGCAATGTATTGCTTAACCTG
>JBDKJT010000075.1:0-8850 GCA_039796475.1 Bacteroidota bacterium
TAAGCCCATTCCACCAGTTGCTTCATTTTTTCCAGGTCTATTTGGCCATCAATTGTTTGAGCGCCTGCTGATACACCATCGCAACCCAATTGTTTGCACATTAAAATATCATCCTTAATAATTTCCCATTCATCCTCATTGTAAAAATAGTTCATGCTGCGTGGGCGGATAATGGGATACAGGTGAATATCAATGGCAGCCCTTACTTTTTTAATGGTGCCGTAAGAGGGCGTGGTACCACCTTCCAGCGGATTATCGCACAACTCTACCCGGGCTGCACCTGCAGCCGCAGCATGAAGGCAACTCTGGATATTAAATGCACATACTTCCAATAATGGTTTCATCCTTTTTCGTAATCAGTCAATCAATAAAATAACAAAAGTACAGGCCGGCAAACGCTAGATTTTTTAGAGCAGTATAATTGAGTTTAGCTGGTTCTTTTAAAACCCAGCCCGGGCTCATTGCTGCAATACATCATACCATCTTTTAAAATAAAACCACCTTCTACCCAATCCCGGCTTAAATCAAAACTTCCGTCAAGATCAATGTATTTTGTATTGGCACAGCTGTAAGCCGCATGCAGTGCAGCCGTAATACTGGCCATGCTCTCATCATTACAGCCCCAAAAAAGATCGATGCCTGCATACGCAGCAATAAGGCCAATTTCCCGGGCGCCTTTTATGCCTCCGCATTTCATCAACTTAATATTAAAAATGCCAAAGGGCGCCGGTGGATGTGCAAGCCGAAGCGCTGCCGCTGCATCCAGCAACGACTCATCTGCTGCCAGCAATTTACGCTGGGTGGCATCAAGTTGCTGTAGCGCTGTTTCTGCCCCCACGGGTAGTGGTTGCTCTATCAGCTCCAGCGACAGGTGTGCCGTTTGTTGTATAAAATGCTGTAGTTGCTGCAGGTTGTAACCGGTATTGGCATCTACCCTTATTTTCATTTTACCGGCAAACAGTTCTGTTAATTTGCTCACCCGTTCTATATCCTCTTCTACATTAGTACCGGTTTTTATTTTAATAATCCTAAAACCGGCAGCATAGTTGGCCTTTGCTTCTTCCAGCATTTCTGGGGCAGACTTTATGCCGATGGTAATAGATGTAGGCAAGGCCTCCCATTTTTTTCCGTATAATTCTACCACGGGTATGCCAAGGTAGCGGGCAAAAGCATCATGCAGGGCAAGGTCGATGGCGGCAATGGTGCCGGGTAATTGCGGAAACTGCTGTACGGCTTCATCAATGAGTTGGTTGTAATGGCGGATGTCTTTGCCTGCCAGCTGCTGTACCCAATCTTGTTGCAGGTTGCTAAGTGTTTGGCGGGGTGTTTCGCCAACCACATCTGGCGAAGGGCTGGATGAGCCAAGGCCTGTAATACCATTTTGCAGCACTACTTCAAAAAAAACAATCTCGGCATCGCTGATGGTTTTGTATGCAATGGTATAAGGCTTAGAAAGTGGCAGGTGCTCTATCCACGCTTTTACAGCTTGTATCTTCATAATTTATTTGTTTACCAGTACACGTATAATTGGGATGATGGCATCAACACCTTGCTGCAAAGGCAGTAAGGCTGGTATGTTAAATTGCAATTGATATTGCTGTTGATAAGCCAATGCCTCTTCCATAGTGCAATGCTCGGTATTAATTGCAATGGCAATTACGTTGGCACCGTACATTTTTATCAGTTCTATTTCGGTAGCTAATGGATGAATAGCGCCCCAGGCCGGTATTTCATCAAAATATTGTCGTTTGGGTGCATGCACCAGTATTACATTTTTGGCATTGCCCGATACCAGCATCTCAGATCCGCAAGGGCCGCTGGGGTTGCGCAAGCCGCTTTGTCCTTCTATAAAAATTACATCCGGCTGTGTTTCTTTCCAGCAGCTTACAATGGCATGCTCCAGTTCGCCAGAAATAAAATCGTTTAGGGTTGAGTCGAATATAAAACCATACTGGCCGCCCTGCAGCCATCCTGTTTGCCCGGTATAAATCATTTGTGCCTGGATGCCGTTTTGCTGGCAGGCTTCTTTTACGAGGCGGCAGGTGGTACGTTTGCCCAATGCACAATCGGTACCTATTACGGCAATAATGGGTGCTTGTACGGTAAAGATGGAGGCATCCCAAAAGTGCAGGTCTTTGCGTTGCTTTGGTTTTCTTACATCCACCAGTTGTACATCGTATTGTTTAGCCAGCGCTACCAGTGTTTCATTATTGCTTAAATATTCATGCAGGCCATTTACCAGCGAAATACCCTGGCGAATACAGGCTTCCATAATGGGTAAAAAATGCGGGGGCAATACACCACCGGGGGTGGCCACGCCTATAATACAAAACTGTATATCGCTGGTGTGATGGATGGCCTCTTGTATGCTGGCATATACCGGTATGTTGCGGTGTATACCATCCAGTACCTGCCCGGCATCTTTACCAGCATGTACACTGTCAATAACTGCGGCTATACCATACCGTTCGGTACCACGAATAAGGCCATGTGCTGTTTTTGCATCATTTTTATGCAAGAGGCCATCTGTTAAAACAATTGCTTTTGGTTTCATTGATTGTTGCTGTAAGTGGATGATATAAAAATCAAGCAGGAGTAACTGCGGCAGTATTTTGTTGCTTATCGGCCTACAAACTCTCCCGGAAAATTTTGCTGCGCCGTTTTATCCTTATATACCAGTACACCGTTTACCCATACTTTTAAAATACCATCGCTCAGTGCTTTGGGGTTTTGTATGCTGGCATTGTCTTTTACTGTTGCAGGGTCTATCAGCACCAGGTCGGCAAAATATCCGGGCGCAATAATACCCCTGTTTTTGATACCGGTATGTTCTGCAGCTAATGCAGTCATTTTATGGATGGCATTTTCCCAACTCAGTTTTTTTTGTGTGGCTACATAGCGGTGCAGTATACGGGTATAGCTGCCATAGCCCCTCGGGTGTCCGCCATTGGCACCATCTGAGCAAATATTGGTATGTGGCCATTTTAAAAAATCTACCAGGTCGTTTTCACTCATCGATTTACCCATGATGGTTTCTACACCTCCAGCATCGGGGTGTTGCTGGCGGTATTGCTCAGCGGCAGCTACCAGGTACAGCAGTGTTTGCTCGGGGCTTTGTTTACGCATGCTGGCAATATTGCTCACCGTTTTGCCTTTATAGGCAGTGTCGGGGGCAAAGCGTACCATTACTGATTTATCGGCATCAAACAGGTGGTTGGTAGCATAGCGGGCAGCCTCCAGGCTGGTGAAATCTTTTTTAGGAAACAGCACCCGTATGGTACTGTTCCAAAAATCGTATGGATAGCAATCGGCGGTAATATCTATTCCTTCGGCACGTGCCTGTTGTAAAGTAGCCAGCAGGCGGGGAGCAGTGCCCCAATCATCTTTAAGCGCTATTTTGATATGCGATATTTGTACAGGCAATTTAGCCTCCCGGCCTATTTGGATGATTTCGTCCACGGCATCTTCCATGGTAACATCTTCACTGCGAATGTGGCTAATGTAACGGGTATGTTCAGCCGCAGCTACTTTTGCCAGCTCTATTACCTCGTGGCGGTTGCTGTAAAAAGCAGCTTCATATTCCAGCCCGCTGGAAAGACCTAAAGAGCCTTTTTGCAGGTCGTCTTTTAACAATGCTTTTATTTTTTCTAATTCGGTGGCGGTGGCTGGCCGGGACAGGTTTTTTTCTCCCATTACTTTTTCACGAATACTGCTATGGCCGGTATACGTGGCCACATTAATGGCGGCGGGTATGCGTTGCAGCTGGGCTTTAATACTATCAGCCGGATCGCTGTCGCCATCTTGCCCTGCCACAATGGTGGTGATGCCCTGGTTTAAAGCCGCTAGTGCCTCGGGATGGTCGGCTAAAGAGCCTAACAAATGGCTATGGCTGTCTATAAAGCCGGGGGCCAGTATTTTTCCTTCACCATCTATTACCGTTTCGCCTTGCAGCATGGTAAGGTTGCCGGTGGCCAGTATGCGTTTGCCCTGTAAACGTACGGCGCCGGCCCTTGCCGCCGTGCCTGTACCATCTACCAGTTGTACATTTTTTATCAATACGGTTTGGGTAATATCCAGTGGTTTGCCCTGCATAAAATTACGGGCAGTGCGTATACCCCAGCCATTGCTGCCACTGCTTAATTCAATAATGGTGCGATGGTTTACCGTATCCCGGTATATGATGTTTGCAAAACCAACCCAGCCACCTGTATGCTCAAATACACCGGCTTTTTTTTCATCTACACCCCATCCAAAACCATAGGGATAAGTGGTGCCATCTTTTAATGTTACTGCTGTAAAAGCTTCTTGCAAAGTGCTTTGCTTTACTAGTTTTTGGGTATACAAGCTTTGCTCCCATAGGTACAAGTCTTCTACCGATGAGTAGATGTTTCCGTCGCCTACCACACCATCAAAAGGGGTTAGGTCATTTAACTTTTTTTGCTCGCCTGTTTCTGTAAAACCGTATACATGATTGGTGGGAACCGCCGGCATTAAAATATGATAGACATAAGTGTTTTTTAAACCTAATGGCTTTGCAATATTGTTATGAAAATAAGTAGCAAAAGGTTGTTGCGTAATACGCTCAATAATGCTCACCAGTAACACATAGCTGGTGTTGCAATAAGCCCACTTAGTACCGGTGGCAAAATCCAGCGCCGGTTTTAATGATGCAAATTGCTCAATCATTTTTTCATTGATAAGTGTATCCAGTGGTGTTTTATGCCGAACAAATAAATCAAAATATTCTGGTATGCCACTGGTATGCGTCATCAGGTGGCGAATGCTGATACTGTCATAGGGCAGCTCAGGTATATATTTTTTGCAATCATCATCATATTGCAGCAAGCCTTTTTCTTTTAGCTGCATAATGGCCATGCATACAAATTGCTTGCTAACAGATGCCAGGTTAAAAGCGGAGGCGGTGCTTAACGCCGTGCCTGAGTTAGGATCAGTAATGCCCCATGCTTTTTTGAATACTACCTTACCTTTTTCAGCATATAAAACAGCTCCGTTAAAGCGGTTGGTTTTGTATAGTTGGGTGTATGCACTGTCCAGGCTTTGTATGGCGGCGGTTTGCTGCGCCTGCAGGCAACCGGCCGTTGCCAACAGCAATAATAACAACGATGATTTTTTCATGCATATAATTTGGCTAAAGTTAATCTAAAAAGGGCGTACGTTACTGTTAGGTTTGCAAGTAGCTAACCAGTATTTGTAAAAATTAATAACAGCCACTATGGCCATGGGTACAAGCCTTTTTATGCTAATACGTTGTTGTATTGCAGATGGCTATAGATGAATAATGGTATTGGGCCGGTAAGTATGCCGCAAAATTATTTACGGGTAAAAACGTAGGCATCGTACTCGATAAAATCTGCCACTTTTACGGTTACTGCGGTAACCTTACCATCTGTTACCTCAAAAGGAAAAACAGCTTTGCTGAATTCGGGGTCAGAAAAGATGGCGTAAAAACGATTGTTGCCCAGCGGTTGCAACGCCGCATACATATTAGGGTGATGTTCAAAATTCATACGAAGGCTGCCTTTTTCCAACACTACTTCCATATTGCCATATACCTCATTAAAGTAATTGCCGGTATAGTTTTTCAGGGGCAGGGCAGTAGCATTTTTCATGGCGGCAGTGTCTGCTAATTTGTTGTACAGTGCAGCATCTTCTTGTGTTTGCTGTTGCTGGTAGCCCAGGTAGGTGTTGCTGTAATTGCGATAGGTATTGCCGAGGTAAGCATCCATTATCTCCCATTTTAATGCCTCGTAAAAGCTATTTTGATCGGTATTGGTTAATACAATGATGCCCAATTTTTCTTCGGGTATAAGCGTAACGCTGGTTACAAAACCATTTACACCGCCGGTATGGCTTACAATCTTTTTGCCGCAGTAATCTTCCAGCATCCAGCCGAGGCCATATAACCTAAAATGGCCGGTATTATACAGTGGCCGGTTATTACCCATGATAGATGCAGGGCGGCGGGTTTCGTTAATAGCGGCAGCAGGTATTACCTGCTGGCCTTTATACTTGCCATTGTCTAACTGCATCATTAACCAATGGCTCATATCATTTACAGATGAGCCGATACTACCTGCGGCAGCAAGGTTATCAATCTGGCAATGTGGAATTTTAACCAGGTGCCCATCTACTAAGGTGTAAGCAGTGCATTTATCTTTCGCCCCCGGAAAATCTTTGCTTAATGCCAGCGTATGATTCATTTCGAGTGGCTTAAATATTTTTTGAGTAACAAAATCTTCCCAGGTTAAACCGCTGGCTTGGGGTATAATTTCGCCGGCGGCTACAAATGAGGCATTGGTATAACCCCATTTATTACGAAAAGGAAATGCGGCATTAATATGGCTCATTTTTTCTATTACCTGGCTGCGGCTGAGGTTGCTGGTCCAGTAGGTAAAATCACCCTGAAAAGTTCTAAAGCCAATGCGGTGACAAAGCAGGTCTCGTACATTGGCCATTTCGCCGGCTGCTTTATTTTTTAGTGCAAAGGTTGGCAGCCATTTGGTAACATTATCTTCCAGCGATAATTTTTTTTCTGCATCCAGCATCGCTATCGCCGTACCCGTAAATGCTTTACTGTTACTGCCTATCATAAACAAGCTATTTTCGGTTACTTTTTCTTTTGTATCCAAATCTTTTACACCATAGCCTTTCATCAATACCACTTCTCCGTTTTTTACAATAGCTACTGCTACCCCGGGTATTTGCCATTGTTGCAAGGCCCGGTTTACGTAGATGTCTAAACTGTCTTTAACAAAGGAAGGCACCACCGTTGTTTGTGTAAATGCACAGGTGGTAGAAAGTAATAAAGTGAAAAACAATAATTTTTTCATATTCATTTAGTTAATCGGTTGATGGATGAAGTTAGTATGTTTTTTTGGTGGATGCAAGGGTTGTTGTAAAGTGTTGTAATATTTGTAAACAACAATTGTTACCTTACCAGTAATTAAAATAAAATTTATGAAACATACACTGTTGCTGTTGTTAGCTGTAATAACCATAAATGCTTGTGGGAAAAAATTAACTGCCGATTATGGCTGGGCCGAAAAAAAATGGGTGTTGCTTGAGTTGCAGGGAGTGCCAGTACAGGTAAGTGGTACAGATAAAGATGCACACCTTGTATTTAATGCAAAGGAGCGTTCGTATTATGGTACCGGCGGCTGCAACCGGCTACGTGGTATGTATGAAATGGGGGCTAAAAATCATTTAAAATTTTCAGCACCTGCAGGTACCAAAATGGCCTGTGCCGATCTGCCTTTTGAGCAACGCTTTTTTGAAGTGCTCAACAGTGTAGATAAATACGTGGTAGATGGTAATGCCCTGCTGCTGCAATCTGCTGGTAAGGTTGTAATGAAGCTACAATAGGCAGTGCTTGCCAGGCTTTGCAAAACCAGGTTGGTAGTTGGTTGATGTGTGACGGGTAAAACTATTGCAGTGTTATTTTATAGATGGTTATTTTCTCCAGCAACTGATCTCCATTAGCGGGCAGGCTGTGTATTTTTCTTACTATATCCATGCCACGGGTAATTTTTCCAAATGCACTATAGCCCTGCTTGTCTCCAACGCCGTTGTTGCCAAAATCGTACTGGGTTTGGTCGCCCACACAAATAAAAAATTCGGTGCTGGCGGTGCCGGGTGTGGTACGTGCCAGCGATAAAGTGCCATCGGTATGGGTAAGCTTACTTGCATCGGTACTTTCGTGAGGTATGCCGGGTACGTTTTGTGCCGTGGGGTTTTGCCAAACACCACCCTGCACCACGCCGGTATTTAAAGCAGGTGTGGCACCCTCCAGCAATACCACCCGGTAAAATGCGGCGTTATTAAAAAATCCTTTATTGATATAGCTGATAAAGCTTGCAACCGTTTGCGGCGCTTTATCTGGATAAAGTTCTGCTTCAATATCACCCATGCTGGTGTAAATTGTAATAGATGGAAAATTGCTTTTGCTGCTATTACAGCCAAGGCATGCCACCAAAAAAATAAGCAGTATTTTTTTCATAACCGAAAGATAGGTTGTTTAAAGCATCCTGTTGTACTTTTGATGCCGCACATGATTAGTAATATTATTTCTTTTGTAAAAAACAAATCGGCCATAGCGGTAGGATTTTTATTTGCAGTTTCCAGCCTTTTATTTGGAACCTGGGTAGCCGCCATACCCACTGTAAAAAACAGGTTGCAGCTTACCGATGGCAGCCTTGGATTGTCGTTGCTATTATCGCCGCTGGGTGCCATCAGCAGCATGTTATTATCTACCTATGTGTTTAGAAAAGTGCCAGTAGGGCGTTGGATGTTTACCGGGTACCTGGCCTCTTGTGTTATCATGATTTTTTTGGTAAATGCAATAAACAGGCCTATGCTGTGGGCTTGTCTTTACCTGTATGGTGTTGTGGGATTTTTAAATGGGGTATCGTCCAACGCCACCGTAAACATGCTCGAAAAAAAATACAACCGGTTTATGATGAGCACCTGCCATGGCATGTATAGCCTGGGGGGTGCCGTAAGCGCCTTACTTGCCAGTATATTTTTTTCAGTTGGCATAGCTAGTGGCTGGCAAATTGGTATAGTAGTGTTGGTAATTAGCATTGTAATGCTGGCTAATAAAAAGCAGTTGCTGAGCCATACCGATATCATTCACACCAAATCGGGTGTTAAGTTGCCCTCATTATCTATACTGGGTATTTCATTTATATGCATGATTGTTTTTATGGCCGAAGGATGTGTGGCCGATTGGAGTGCTTTGTATTTTAAAGAAGTATTAAAAGTGTCTAAAAATTATATCAGCTTTGGCTATGCAGGCTTTTCAATAGCCATGACGCTGGGCCGGCTGAATGG
>JBDKJT010000076.1:0-26423 GCA_039796475.1 Bacteroidota bacterium
TCTAAAATATAAGTCTTAATACTTACACCTGTTCCGTCAAACAATCCAATTCCTAGACTTTCGTATCCAGCGTTAGCATTTAACAGAAACGTTGTATCGTTTAATAATTGCCCTTTCATACAATTAGCACAATTGTTGGGTAGATAATCTTGTCCATCAATTTTGCAACGTATATAATACTGTGCAGGGTTATTGTTTTGTTTTTCGCAAGAAGCGGCTAACAAAACTGTTACTGTCAGTAGATAAAATAATTGTCGCATAGTATAAGGTGTTTAATGTGAGCAAGGCAATAAAAGGAATTAAGTTACAAAAATTTATTCCTGTATTAATTTTTCAGCCATGGTGGACTTAGTACGGTCTTTAATATGGTTATTTCAATTAGCATACTGCCGCTTATAGGGTTACCTACAACAACCCGGATAAAGTATTACAAAACGCATAATCATTTACAGCAGCTTGTTTATAAAGCACACTACCGGTTATCAATAAATTAAACAACCTGTACTGTTAGCCAGCTTACAGTTACCGTTAATTGTAATACATTTACGCTCTAAAAAAATGTTATGAAAAGAGTAATTGTTCTATTTACCGCACTTGTAATTACAATGGCTGCCAACGCACAAAATTTAAGCGCACCACAGCCATCACCAACGCAAACTATTAAACAAAATTTTGCTACCGGTTCTATCGAGCTAAGCTATAGCCGCCCGGCTAAAAAGGGTCGTAAAGTAATGGGCAACCTGGTACCTTACGGCAAGGTATGGCGTACCGGAGCCAATGCACCCACCACTATCACTTTTAGCGAAGATGTAAGCATTGGTGGTAAAGAATTAAAAGCCGGTAAATATGGTTTGCTAAGCATACCAGATGCCGCAAAATGGACAATCATTATTTCAAAAGATGTTACTGTAAACCAACCAGCCAGCTACAAGCCCGAAAATGACGCAGCAAGGATTGAAGCCGATGTAATGACACTGCCTTACAGCATCGAAAACTTTACCATTGGCATTGCAGATATCACCGGAAGCAGCTGCAATATTCAGCTGATGTGGGAAAACGCTTATGTGCAGTTTGCTGTTACAACCAATACCGACAGCAGGGTAATGAAGCAGATTGATGATGTAATGAATAAAGACAACAAACCTTATTTTGCTGCAGCATCTTACTACTACGATAATGGCAAAGACCTTAACCAGGCTTTAGGGTGGGTAAACAAAGCAGTTGAAACAAACAAAGAAGCTTTTTGGATGTACCTGCTTAAAGCCCGTATTCATAAAAAAATGGGCGATAAAACGGCGGCTAAAGCTGCAGCTACTACCTGCAAAGACCTTGCTACAACCGCAAAAAATGATGACTACGTAAAAATGGCCACTGAGCTGATAGCCGATTTGTAACAAATGGGTTTAAAAAAATTCTTATAAAAAAAAGGCCGGTAATAATACCGGCTTTTTTTATAAGCCTACACCTTGTAGTTAGTAGATATACCAATAAAAAAATATGGTATATTGTAGTAACAAATAAACCTAAAACCAGCAATACTATGACAACAAAGCTTACCAGGTTACTATTAGCCAGCTTACTGCTAAGCGGCTGTGCCAAACAAAAAATCGTTAACAATCAAACACAAAAAAATCTTGCAGCAAAAACAGGTGCCAATGATGCCAAAACACCAGCGGTGGTAACCTACCTTACGGGTGATGCAGCAGATGTAAGCACCAGTGCAACGGGAGGTTTGTTATTAATGGGTGGTGGTACAGATGTAGATGCAGCCATTGCATGGTTTTTACAAAGAGCCGGTGGCGGAGATGTAGTGGTGATAAGGGCTAGCGGTGCTGATGGATATAATACCTATATGTATAATATGGTAGGGGTAAACTCGGTAGAAACCATCTTGATTGACAGCAGGGCAAAGGCCGACCTTACCAGTGTAACCGATAAAATACGCAATGCCGAAGCTTTATTTATTGCAGGCGGCAACCAGTGGGATTATGTAAACTACTGGAAAAACAGCGCTACTGAAAGCGCCATTAATTATTTACTCAACAGCAAAAAAGTTACGGTTGGTGGCACCAGTGCAGGCCTTGCAGTGCTGGGCAATATTTATTATAGCGCCCAAACTGGGTCAGCTACTTCGGCACAGGCCTTAGCCAACCCTTACCATCGCTATATCACGCTGGGCCAAAACGATTTTATTGCAGCGCCCAATATGAGCAATGTTATTACAGACTCTCACTATTCTCAAAGAGACAGGCAGGGCCGTCATATTAGCTTTATGGCCCGGGCCATGCAGGATTATGGATATACCAGTATAAAAGGAATAGGTATTGATGAACAAACGGCTGTATGCATCGATCAAAATGGTATAGGCAAAGTATATGGCGTAAATACAGCTTACTTTTTACAAAACAGCGCCCTTGGGCCAGAAACCTGTGTTAGTGGTACAGCCCTCACCTGGAACAGGGGAGGCCAAGCCATTAGTGCATATAAAATTACCGGCAATGCTACTGGTAATGGATCTTTTAACGCTGCCAGCTGGGCATTTACCGGAGGTTCCGCTTATTATTATTATGTAAACAATGGCGTACTTTTTTAGGCTGCCTGCATACTACTGCAACACAACAGGTTTGCAATACAAACCTGTTGTGCTTTTAAGTATTGTGATAGCGCAAAAAATGAAAGTAACGATCTTGCAAATAAATTTTTGTTGCCGGCCAGTACAACGTTGTTGTAAGGTATTACTCAAACCCTTCTTTTACCAATTGCCAAAAAGCATCCAACCCAATTATTCGTGGTTTTAAAAATGCGATGATGGCTGGCCAATCTGCCTGGTTTAATACATTCACACCGGTTAAACTAAGTGTAATGGCGCAGTAGGCTTGCCCGTATTCATCCTGTATAATTGGTTGCCACTGCCAGTTAAAATCGGCAGATTGTTGCAGTATTTTTTTTAGATCGAGCAGTTGGTTGTAATAGTGCAGCCGGTCTGCCTCCTGCGGATGCCTTATCTCAATACCCACCCGGGCTTCTTGTTTATCTGCATCCATCCTGAAGTAAATATTACGAATACCCGTTTTGTAGTTTAGCCAGTTAACCGGCTCGTTTGCAGCACCGGGTACAGGTTTCATATACTTACCAAAACTTGTCCAGAATTGTTGCTTCAGTTTAGCTGTTTCTTCTTTGCTATACATATTTACAATTGTGCCTGCAATGTAAATACTGTTAGTGAAAAGCGTACTGTAATAATATCATAACATTGCATATAACTGTTAGCATCACTAATAAAACAAACTGCTGTATATTTTAAGCGATAAATATTTTTTATCCGGCCCGTCATTAGTTACTTTTAAGCTGTTAAATAACTACATCACACAAAATAACAGCTATGAACAACTTACAAAACAAAGTGGCCTATATTACTGGTGGCAGTAAAGGTATTGGGCTGGGTATTGCCCAGGTATTACTCGATAAAGGGATGAGGGTAGCCATTACTGGCCGCAACCTGCAAGCGGTACAAGCAGCCGCAGCATCTTTAAATGCAGCTCCAGCAAATATTTTGGCTATACAATCGCAGGTGAGCAACCCGGGCGATGAAGCAGCGGCCATTGCAAAAGTAGTGGCACATTTTGGCCAATTGGATGTGTTGGTAGCCAATGCCGGCGTGGGTCATTTTGGTAATATCGAAACGCTTACCGCAGCGCAATGGAACGAAACCATCGATACAAATCTTACAGGTGTTTTTAACAGCGTTAAAGCTAGTATTGATGCACTAAAGCAAAGCCAGGGTTATATAATTACCATTGCCAGCCTGGCCGGTACCAATTTTTTTGAAACCGCCTCAGCCTACAATGCCAGCAAATTTGGATTGGTAGGTTTTACCCAAGCCATCATGCTTGATTTGCGTAAGTATGGTATAAAAGTGAGCACAATCATGCCCGGCTCAGTAGCTACTTATTTTAACAATCATATACCCACCGATGCCGATGGCTGGAAGATACAGCCTGAAGATATTGGCCAACTGGTGCTAAACCTGCTGGAAATGAACCCCCGTACGCTACCCAGTAAAATTGAAGTACGGCCCTCAATGCCGGGCAAGTAAACTGCAGCATATTATGCAAACGGAGTTACATGGTTATACCTGTGTAACTCCGTTTACTTTTAGTGAAGGCTGCAAAAGCATTTTGTTACACTAAATATTTTTTAAAAAACTCAATGGTACGCTGCCAGGCCAAAGTGGCCGCAGCCTGGTTATAGCGTTGCCCGGAGGTATCGTTGTGAAAAGCATGATTAACCCCTTCGTACAAATACTGCTCGTAAGTAATTTGCTGTTCTTTTAATGCTTTTTCATATTCAGCCATACCAGCATTTATTCTTTCATCCAACCCGGCGTAGTGCAATTGTACAGCAGCTTTTATTTTAGCTACCTCTGCACTGGCAGGTGGGCGGCCATAAAATACCACGGCTGCTTTTAAGCTGGGTACATTTACTGCCAACGTATTACTCATAGCGCCACCCCAGCAAAAGCCCACACATCCTATATTGCCATTGCTATCAGATCGGCTGCTGGCATAGCTAATGGCATTGATAAAATTTTGCCGGGTTTCATCGGCATTTAATTGCGTAAATAAAGTTCGGGCCTCATCCTCGTTGGGGGGTGTGCCACCCAGTGGCGCCAGCGCATTAGGCGCAATGGCCAAAAAACCTGCTTGTGCAGCCCTACGGGCTACATCTTCTATATGTGCATTTAATCCACGGTTTTCATGTATCACTATCACAGTAGCATACTTGCCAGCCTGCTTTGGCCTTGCTACATATGCCTTCATCTCTCCTTTTACAGCAGGATAAGTAATGTACTCAGTAAAAAGATCTTGCATGGGAGTGATGGCCGCAGCTTCATACTTATTTTCTAACCCTGCTAATACAGTTAAAGAAGCTGCCATGCTGCCTGTAATTAAAGTAAGCCGTTTTATAAACTCCTGCCGGCTGAGAGGTTTGTGTGTATACTCATCGTACAGGTTAATAATGCGCTGATCCATAAAAAATGATTTAGGGTAAAAAGTTACAGCCATTTTGGTAGATCTAACAACCATTCTTACAAAAGGGCAGTAATAACGGGATCTTTTAATTTAATTGCAGGATGAATGTTACTGATTTTAAACAACAGATTTTACAAGATACGGCGCCGGCTAATTTATCGGTATACTTGTTAGCCATGTGGTACGATGCTAAGGGCAACTGGCATAAAGCACACGAGTTGGCTGATAGCCGGCACGATACAACCGGCAACTGGATACATGCTTACCTGCACAGAAAAGAAGGGGATGTGTACAATGCCGGTTACTGGTACCGCAGGGCCAACCGGGAGTTGCCCGGCTGCAGTTTGCAGCAGGAGTGGGAGGATATTGTACAAACATTGTTGCAAAATAAATAGCAAAAAAAATCCCCTCGGTGAGGGGATTTTTTTATATACACTTTTGGTATTAATAACGGTAATGCTCAGACTTAAAGGGGCCATTTTGCGGTATACCCAGGTAAGCAGCTTGCTCAGCAGTTAACTCATCCAGCTCAACACCAATTTTAGACAGGTGCAAACGGGCTACCTTTTCATCCAGGTGCTTAGGTAGTACGTACACTTTGTTTTCGTACTGTCCATGATTTACCCACAACTCAATTTGCGCCAGCGTTTGATTGCTAAATGAGTTGCTCATTACAAATGATGGATGGCCTGTAGCACAACCCAGGTTAACCAGGCGGCCTTCTGCCAGTACAATTACATCTTTACCATCTATGTTGTAAATATCCACTTGTGGTTTGATGGTATCTTTAGTGTGGCCATAATTTTGATTCAGCCATGCCATATCAATTTCAATATCGAAGTGGCCAATATTACAAACAATGGCTTTATCCTTCATCAGGCGAAAATGTTTTTCGGTGATAAGGTCGCGGCAGCCCGAGGCTGTAACGATGATATCAGCTTCAGCAACAGCCTTAACCATGGGCTTTACTTCAAAACCGTCCATGGCAGCCTGCAGGGCGCAAATGGGGTCAATTTCGGTAACAATTACCCGGCAGCCTGCGCCTTTTAAAGAAGCAGCAGAACCTTTACCCACATCACCATAACTACCTACTACAGCAACCTTACCAGCCATCATAACATCGGTGGCACGGCGTATAGCATCTACTAAACTTTCTTTACAACCATACTTGTTATCAAATTTAGATTTGGTAACAGAATCGTTTACGTTAATGGCCGGGATAGGCAGTGTACCATTGGCCATTCTTTCGTACAGGCGGTGTACACCGGTAGTGGTTTCTTCCGATAAGCCACGTATGCCACTCACCATTTCGGGATACTTATCAAATACCATATTGGTAAGATCGCCGCCATCATCCAAAATCATATTCAATGGACGATCGGCCCCACCAAAAAACAGGGTTTGTTCAATACACCAATCAGCCTCTTCAATACTTTGTCCCTTCCAGGCAAATACACCCACGCCAGCAGCAGCAATAGCAGCGGCAGCCTGGTCTTGTGTTGAAAAAATATTGCAGGAGCTCCATTTAACTTCTGCACCCAGTGCTACCAGGGTTTCAATAAGTACAGCGGTTTGGATGGTCATATGTAAACAACCGGCAATTCTTGCACCTTTTAATGGCTGCTGTGGCCCAAACTCTTCACGGATGGCCATTAAGCCGGGCATTTCGGCTTCGGCTAATTTAATTTCTTTACGGCCCCACTCGGCAAGGCTCATATCAGCCACTTTATATTGCAGGCTGAAATCGATAGCGGAATTGGTAATAGTAGACATGTTATTATTTTATTTGAGCACAAATGTACAATTGCAGGATAATATTCTATAATTTTAAATTGATTTAGTACAATCTCCTTAATTATAGTTTTTAAAAGAACAATCATCCTTACAGCAATGGCAAAAACTGCTAAAACAGAACAATCGGCTACCACCAGCACCCTGCTGGATACAAAAGACCTTGCCATACTGGCGCTATTGCAGCAAAATGCCCGGATGACGGTTAAGGAAATTGCCGACAAAGTACACCTGAGCACCACCCCTGTACATGAGCGCATTAAACGGATGGAAAACACAGGGGTAATAAAACAATATGCCACCCTGCTGGATTATAGCAAGGTAAAAAAAGGCCTGATAGCCATTTGCTATGTATCGCTTAAAGAACATAACAAAGCTGCCGGTATAAAATTTATTAAGGCCATCAATGCTATGACGGAGGTTATAGAGTGTTACAATATTTCAGGTGAATTTGATTTTATGCTAAAAGTGGTAACCGAGGATATGAATGCCTACCACGATTTTCATGTAAACAAACTTAGTAATATCGAAAACATGGGGCATGTACAAAGTGTATTTGTAATTGGTGTTATTAAACAAACACACCAGCTGGTATACTAACCCTAATTAATAAGCTTAAAAATCATCGTATGAAATCGATTTTATTTCTTTTACTGGTATCCATTAGCAGCCAGGCACAAACCTTCCAGGTACGTATTGATCAATCGCTGCATACCCAAGCGCTGGATGGCCGTTTGTTGCTGTTGATAAGTAATAACGATAAAGCGGAGCCGAGATTTTTAATAAGCGATGCATTAAATACCCAACAGGTGTTTGGTATGGATGTAAATAACTGGCAACCCGGCACCACCCAATTAGTAGACATGCATGCCTATGGTTATCCGGCAGAAAGGTTAAGCCAGCTAAAAGCCGGTTATTATTATGTACAGGTACTGCTGCACAAATACGAAACCTTTCACCTGCAAAGCGGGCAGGTAGTAAAGCTACCCATGGACAGGGGAGAAGGCCAGCACTGGAATATAGCACCCGGCAATATTTATTCAGCTCCTGTACGCCTGTATATCGATCCGGCTGCATCTACACAAACGGCACTTACCATCAGCCAGCAGATACCGCCTATTAAAGAACCGCAAGACAGTAAATATATTAAGCACATCAAAATACAAAGTAAGCGCCTTACCGAGTTTTGGGGGCGCCCTATGTACCTGGGGGCACATGTGCTGTTACCCGAAGGTTTTAACGAACATCCCAATGTGCAATATCCACTTGCTATTTTCCATGGCCATTTTCCGGATGATTTTGGTGGATTTAGAACTACCGAACCAGATAAAACACTAGTGCCGGATACCAATACCCGCTTTAATATTACAGGGTACAATATATTGCAGCAACAGCTGGCCTACGATTTTTATAAAGAGTGGACGGGCAAAAATTTTCCGAGGGTAATCGCTATAGAAATACAGCATGCCAATCCCTATTACGACGACTCCTACGCCGTAAACTCTGCCAACCTTGGCCCTTATGGCGATGCCATTACTTACGAGCTGATACCTGCAATTGAACAACGTTTCAGGGGCATTGGCAAAGGATGGGCCCGGTTTACTTATGGTGGCAGCACGGGTGGCTGGGAGGCCCTGGCAGCGCAGGTTTTTTACCCTGATGAATACAATGGTTGTTATGCTGCCTGCCCCGACCCGGTAGACTTTCATCACTACATGACGGTGGATATTTACAACCATAAAAATGCCTACTATGCCGAAAGTGATTTTAAACAATTGCAACGCCCAGGCCATAGAAATTACCTGGGCCATGTATCTGCCACCATTAAAGAGATGAACCAGCGTGAGCTGGCTTTTGGCACCCGCAGCCGCAGCGGCGACCAGTTTGATATTTGGGAAGCCGTATACTCACCAATGGATACCGACGGCTATCCAAAACGTATATACGATAAACATACCGGCGTTATTGATACCGCTGTAGCTGCTTATTGGAAAGAGCATTACGACCTTACCCATATCATAAAAAGAGACTGGGATAAGATTGGCGAAAAACTAAAAGGCAAAATTCATTTGTATGTAGGCGATATGGACAATTATTACCTCAACAATGCGGTGTACAATGCAGAGGATATGCTAAAGCAGTTAACCAACCCTGCCTGCAATTGCCAGGTTGATTATGGCGACAGGGCTGAGCATTGCTGGAACGGCGATCATACCCAACCCAATTATATCAGCCGCATGCGCTACCACCAAATGTTTATAAAAAAATGGGCAGAGGAAATAAAAAAAGCAGCACCCGCCGGTGCCGACCTTAAATCATGGAGGTATTAGCCCTTAACAATATTTAACAAAGCAGTTGGCTACATTTATTCAATAAATAACAAATACATGAAAGGGTATATCTCCGCTGCTATTATTGCCATTGCAGCCATTATATGTTTTTGGATAGCCGCAGCCGCTTACCAATACAAGTTTAAATCTGTTGAAAATATTAGTGTTACCGGCCTGGCAGAAAAAGATTTTACCAGCGATCAAATTGTATGGACGGGCAATTACAGCCGTAAAATGCTGGATCTTAAAAGCGCCTACGCCCTGGTAAAAGAGGATGAGGGTAAGATAAGAAACTATCTAAAGTTAAAAGGCGTATCGGATGCCGAAATGGTTTTTTCGGCCGTAAGCATCGATAAAGAATTTATCAACCGGTATGATGCAGATGGCAAAATGATTGGCAGCGATTTTACTGGCTACAACCTTAAGCAAACTGTTACAGTAGATTCGAAAGATATTATTAAAGTAGAAAAAATATCGAGGGAGGTAACCGAGTTGATTGAAAGCGGTATTGAATTTAATTCATCTGCACCAGCTTATTATTACAGCAAATTATCCGAATTAAAAATTGACTTGCTGGCAAAAGCCAGTGCCGATGCTAAACTGAGGGCCGAAACCATTGCCAAAAACTCTGGCAGTAGCCTGGGCAAAATTAAAAAAGCCAGTATGGGTGTTTTTCAAATTACGGGGCAAAATTCGGATGAGGATTACAGCTATGGCGGCGCATTTAATACCAGTGCAAAAAACAAAACCGCCTCTATTACCATTAAGATTGATTACGCTGTAAACTAAACCGTGAGTTTTAGTGCCATTACATAATCATCCATATAAAAGCCCTGCCCAATATCTATAATTTCTTCTGCTACAATTTTAAAACCTAGCTTTTCGTAAAAGTGAAGCGCCCGGTTGTGTTTGTTTACATTTAGCTGCAGCGTATCGGCACCTTTTATATCAGCAGTAATATAATTAATCAGCAACTTGCCAATGCCTTTACCCTGTTGGTTAGGCAAGATATATATTTTGTTGAGTTTGTAAACCACCGGGCTGCTACCGGGTTGTAAAGAGTAGGAGGCAAATGCTACAAATTTATCTTGCTCCTGCGCAAGTATAAATTGCTGGCCCGATTGCATTTGCTTTTGCAGCGCTGCTTTGCTGTACATCAGCTCCATCATATAATCAAGCTGTGCCGGCGTTAATATATCGCCATAAGTAACCGGCCAGGTAATATTGGCCAGGTTTTGTATCATTGCAATATGTTCGGTACCTGCTTTTATTACCGCAATCATCGCCCCTTAATTATTGTATCGTAATTTTTAACTCGGGCGCAAAAAACAACCGGCCCTGTTTATCGTACACAATAATATCAAAAAAATACAATTCCTCACCTTTGTGCAGTTGCTCTGTAATATTCGATTTCCAAATATCTGGCAGCGGGCTTTCGGTAAAGCGTTGTGCCACCATATCGCTGGCAGGTGATACCTCACCGGTTTCTTCATTTTCTGTTACACCTTGTCTTTTATAAGCAAACTGGTAGGAGGATATTTTATAGCTGGTATTTTTATCATCGGCCACCCGAAGCGGATTGATGATGATTCGTTTACCTTCTTCAGCAGACAGCTTGAGGGCATTGCCGCTGTATTTATCTATATACGACTTTACCATCGGTGGCTTAAAACGGGTAACAGGTACAGCGGTGGCAGGTTTGGCAGCAGGCTTTTGCTGTGCTGCTGCACTTATAAAAAGGCCAGTGCAACATACAAGCAACTGGCACACCCTTAGGCAATGCGATAACATAGTGTTTTCTTTAAGAGAGAACGAATTTACAGGATAAATAGTATTTACCATCCCTGCTGACAGGCCTTGGTAAATCATGGCCCTGCGACCAATAGCAGTAGTACTGTAAAAAACAAACCGGCCGGTAATCATCCCGGCCGGCTATCTGCAACCTGCGTAATTATTTAATTTAATGCGGCAAGGCTTTCTTCAATTGTTTTAATTCTTGCTTCCGCATCTGCTTTTTTCTTTTGCTCCATCGCTATTACCTCGGGTTTGGCATTTTGTACAAAGCGCTCATTACCCAGCTTTTTCATTACAGATGCTAAAAAGCCTTGTTGATGGGTAAGGTCTTTTATTAAATCGGCCTTGAGTGTTGTGCTATCTAATTGCTTTTCGCTTTCTATGTAAAATTTATCCTTTTCTACAGCTACCACTATAGTGTTTGGCACCGCATCGCTGGCAAAATTGATGGCTGCAGCATTTACCTGTTTGCTGATAATACTGCCGATGGCATGGTAAGCGGTGGCATCGCTGGCTTGTATGTGCAGCGTAATAGATTCTTTGGGTTTTAGCTGGTTTTTATTACGGGCATCCCTTAAGTTACTGATTACTTTTTTTAACAGTTCGCCCTGCTGCAACACGGCTGCCTGTGCGGCGGCGGCAGGCTGTAGTTGCTGTACACAAAGGCTGGTTGATTGTGGTTTTAATAACTGGTAAATCTCCTCAGTGATAAAGGGTATAAACGGATGCAGCAGCTCCATTAGTTTTTCAAAGTAGCTAACGGTTTGGTGGTATACCGTTGTATCAATGGGTTGCTCAAATCCCGGTTTTACCCACTCCAAATACCAACTGCAAAAATCATCCCATACCAGGCTATAAATCGTTTTGAGTGCTTCGCTAAGCCTAAACTGGCTCATCAGCAGCTCTACCTCGGCTTGTACCTGTAGCAATCGGTTATCAAACCATTGCAGGGCAAAAGCGCTGTTGGCCACACTTTCGGCAATACCCGCTGCCTGGCGTGCCTCCCACATTTTTATCAACTTAAGGGCATTCCATAATTTGTTATTAAAGTTACGGCCTTGCTCCAGGCTGCTCTCGTCAAACAGTAAATCGTTGCCAGCAGGCGAAGCAATCAAAATACCAAAGCGTACGGCATCGGCACCATAGCTGTCTATCAGGCCAAGCAGGTCGGGGGAGTTACCCAATTGCTTACTCATTTTACGCCCTTGCTTATCCCTTACCATACCGGTAAAATACACATCTTTAAAAGGGCGTTTGCCCTCGTATTGGTAGCCAGCCATTATCATTCGGGCTACCCAAAAAAAGATGATATCCTGCCCGGTAACCAGTGTAGTACTGGGGTAGTAATAGGCAGCCTCTTTATTGCCGGGGTGGCTAATACCTTTAAATACTTCCATGGGCCAAAGCCAGCTGCTAAACCATGTATCCAATACATCCTCATCCTGCGTAAGAGTGGCTTGTTGCCCATATTTATACTCGTATTTAAGGCTGGCCTCTTCTGCCGTGGCAGCCACAATATAATTACCTGCAGCATCATACCAGGCTGGTATACGCTGGCCCCACCATAGCTGGCGGCTAATGCACCAGTCTTTAATATTTTCGAGCCAGTATTTGTAGGTGTTTTTTAGCTTGGCGGGGTGAAAAGTAATTGTATCATTCAGCACATCATCCAACACCTGTGGATTTTTTTGTAAAAACCCTTTCATATCCACAAACCACTGCATGCTCAGCTTATTTTCAATAACAGCACCGGTACGTTCGC
This sequence comes from Bacteroidota bacterium, assembly GCA_039796475.1. Classification (GTDB taxonomy): domain Bacteria; phylum Bacteroidota; class Bacteroidia; order Chitinophagales; family Chitinophagaceae; genus Ferruginibacter. The sequence goes on from JBDKJT010000076.1 coordinate 12,711, forward strand.
TGGTGCCAATTTGCCCTTTGTAATCCTCGGTTTTTACAAGCTGGCCCAGTGCGGCAATATCTGCTGCAATTTGTTTACGCAGCTCAAAGCGGTCGATACCATTGTAAGCCAATACCTGTGCCGATGGTGCGTCATCCATCAACTCGGCAGTGGTAAACCGGCCATTGATGTCAAGCGTATCAATCGCTTTTAGTTGATGCTTTGCCCCCAGCATGTTATCATTTTTATCATGCGCCGGGGTTATTTTTAAGGCACCGGTACCAAAATCGGCCGTTACATATTCATCGGCAATAATGGGTATGGCCCGGTTAATCAGGGGTACTATTACCCGCTTGCCCACCAGGTTTTTGTAGCGCTCATCATCAGGGTGCACACATATGGCTACATCCCCCAAAATGGTTTCGGGCCGGGTAGTAGCCACTGTAATACCAGCACCGCCATCGGCCAAGGGGTAATGTACATAGTACAGTTTGCTATCAATATCTTTAAAAATCACTTCTTCATCACTCAACGCCGTTTGGCCCACCGGATCCCAGTTTACCATGCGTTTGCCCCGGTATATCAATCCTTTTTCGTACAAATCAGTAAATACTTTTACCACGCTGGCATAATAATCATCATCCATGGTAAAGCTTACCCGGTTCCAATCGAGGCTGCAGCCCAGTTTTTTTAATTGCTGCAAAATAATACCCCCGTATTTTTCTTTCCACTCCCAGGCATAGCCCAAAAACTCCTGCCTTGTTAACGACGATTTGGTAATACCCCTTTCTCTTAACATACCCACCACTTTTGCTTCGGTAGCAATACTGGCATGGTCGGTACCAGGAACCCAACAGGCATTTTTGCCCTGCATACGGGCGCGGCGTACCAGTATATCCTGTATGGTATTATTAAGGCAGTGGCCCATGTGCAGCACACCAGTTACATTGGGCGGAGGTATTACAATGGTGTACGGCTCCCGGGCATCGGGGGTGCTGTTAAAGTATCCTTTATCCAGCCATTGCTGGTACCACTTTGCTTCTGTTTCGGCAGGCAGGTAATTTTTACTTAGTTCCATATTTTTTTGGTTGCAGGCATTGCAGCTTTTATCTACATCGTTGTGTCACTCCCTTGTACCGCATCGCCTTATTTAGCTTACAATTGGCTGCAAATGTACGGATTGAAAGGCCAATTTTAAAAGCGCTTTACACCCCGGTAATTAAAAATACCCCGGCTGCTGGCATGGCAATCAAAATGCTTTTATATTTACCGCCTCAAATCATCGGGTTGCAAAAAGCCAGGCAAAATCTACGATTACAGCAAATTGTTACCATTATTGGCATTGCCTTGTTTATCATTAAGGTAATAGCCTGGTATATTACCCGATCGGTAGCCATTTTAACCGATGCATTGGAGAGTACCGTAAATGTAATTGCTGGCTTACTGGGTATATACAGCTTGTATGTAAGCGCCAAACCACGGGATAAAGATCATCCCTACGGGCATGGCAAAGCGGAGTTTATTTCGGCAGCAGTAGAAGGTACCCTCATTACCGTGGCAGGCTTTGTAATCATTTATGAGGCCATCAATAATTTTATTCATCCACACCAGCTTCAACAATTAGACAGTGGCATTTTGCTGGTAGCTATTACAGCAGTAATTAATTTTGTGCTGGGCTATATTTGTGTACGTACGGGTAAACGCAACAATTCGCTGGCACTTATTTCCAGCGGCAAGCACCTGCAAACAGACACTTACTCTACCGTAGGTATTATAGTGGGTTTAATATTATTGTACATCACCGGCCATAGCTGGATAGACAGCGCTGTGGCCATCCTCTTTGCCTTTATCATCATATTTACCGGGTACAAAATAGTACGCACTTCTATTGCAGGTATTATGGATGAGGCCGACGAAACCCTCATTAATAAAATGGTGGCGCTGTTAAATGCCAATCGCCAGCCCAATTGGATAGACCTGCATAACCTGCGTATTATACAATACGGCAGTACCCTGCATGTAGATTGTCACCTTACGGTACCATGGTATTTAAATGTACACGAAGCCCATCAAGAAATTGATGCCCTTACTGCATTGGTAAAAAAAGAGTTTGGGCAAACCATCGAGTTTTTTGTACACTCCGATGGATGCCTCGATTTTAGTTGCACTATTTGCACTAAGCAAGCTTGCAACGTACGTAAGCAAGCCTTTAAGCAACGGGTAGAGTGGACAATGGAAAACATCAGCAGCAATAACAAACACCAGCTATGAGCAGCCTCGACAATCAATACTGGAGTGAGCGCTATACCACCGGGCAAACAGGCTGGGATACTGGCGGCATTACCCCACCATTAAAAGAATATTTTAGCCAGCTTAGCAATAAAAACCTGGCCATACTAATACCCGGCTGTGGCAACAGCCACGAGGCGGCCTACCTGTTGCAACAGGGCTTTACCAACATTACTCTTATTGATATATCCGAAGTACTTTGCAACCATATTCGCCAAAAATTTTCGGCTGAAATATCCGGCAGGTTAACTATTATTTGTGGTAACTTTTTTGATCATACCGGCCAGTATGATCTTATTGTTGAGCAAACCTTTTTTTGCGCCCTTAACCCGGCCTTACGCAGCAGCTACGCCACTAAAGCAAACGAGTTGCTGCTGCCCGGCGGCAAGCTGGCGGGTGTATTCTTTAATAAAAATTTTGATGGTGGGCCACCCTTTGGAGGCTCGTTGGCCGAATACCAATTACTATTTGCCCCGTTGTACAAAATAGTATGCATGGAGCCGTGCCACAACTCTATTACACCCCGTGCTGGTACCGAGTTATTTGTAATACTACAAAAGGCCTAATCTTTTACCGGCTCTTTTTCGTAACTGTAGTAGTGAGCCAGGAAGATAAGTGCTGCAATGCCTGCAATACCCAGCATACTGCCAAGGAGGTACCCGGTTTTTAATACAAAAAAAATCATGATAAAGCCAGCTAGTAACAGGTTGGTATAGCGGCTTATATTTCCGCCGGTTGCATATAAAATTGCCGTGTATAAAAACAGCATTGCAATGGCAATACCATATAAAAACAACATACTTGCAACTGGTAAATTACCCTGGTTATTAATAAGCATAAACCCAGCTTCGGGCAATAGCAATACCATGTAAGTAAAAACATACAACAGGGCGGCTTTAACTGCTGCCAGCGGCAGGTTTCGGCTAAATGAAAAATAGTTTTCCCAAAATTCAAAAAGGTAAAATACCAATACAGCATGAGTTACCAGTACCAGCTGAAATAAAATACCAAACAAATCCTCATCAAAATTATCGGCATTACGCACCAGCGAAACAGACAGCAGCAACAGCGAAAATATTTTTACCATCGCAAAACTTTGTTTGCGCTGTTGCAATACAAATGCCAGTAAAAAGCCATACAGCCCAATACGAATATTGGTAAACCGGCTAAGCCCTTGCCATAATTTAGCTGCCAACAAGTGCCGGTTATTTTGATTGATGCTGAAAAATATACCGGCCATTATCAACCCAAGTAATATCACTTGTACCAATACAAGCTGGGTGGCGGGTATATAATAGTGCTGTTGCAAAGCCACCTTTAAAAGTACCAGTACATAAGCCAATACAGGCAGGTACAAGCATATTGCTATGCCGGCAAACAGTAACCATTGCCGCAATGCCGGCAATGCTTTTAGAGCAAAAATATAATTACTGTCTGCCGCCGTTATACTATTGCCACAAAAGTTAAGGCACTTGATAGCATACCACAACCAGCCCACACATACAACGGCCAGCATTACCGGCGATTGAAGCATTGATTGCATTAACGATAAATGATAGCTGATAAGCTGGCTGCCGTTAACCATACCAAAAAAGAAAAAAAATGCAAACAAAAAGAACCCTGCGTTGATGGCATAAAAAGGCCTTACCCATGTTTTTATTAAAAATTGAAAGATTGCTATCATGCGGCCGGCTGCTGTAATTGTTTATCGTGTATTTGCAATGTTTGCAAGCCGGGCAGCAGCTGCAGGTTAAGCGGCTGGTGAGAGGTAATTAAAAAAGATACACCTGCCTGCAAATACTGTTTTATGGTTTGCTGTAATTGTTCTACGGCATCCGTATCCAGCGCAATAAGCGGTTCATCCAATAAAATAAGAGCCGGGTTGCCGGTAAATGCTAAAGCCAGCGACAGTTTTTTTATCATACCGCTGGAATAGGTGCTTATTTTTTGTGCGCTAAATTTATCCAGTCCAATGGCCTGTATAAAAGCTTGGGGTAATTGCCCTTTTTTGGTTTGATGGTAAAAAGACAGCAAATCGTTGCCGGTAACAAAGGGTGGGTATAACGGTTCGGCTTCTGCATAATTTACCAACCGGGTGTAGGCCATCCGCTGCCGGTGAATATCGATATTGTTTACAGCAATGCTGCCCTTAAAAGGCAGCAGCCCGGCAATTGATTTTACCAGGGATGTTTTGCCAGATCCATTTTGCCCATACAACCAGTATATACCCGGCTGCAGTTGCAGCGAAGGAATACTTAAAACAGGCGCTGTACAACCTGGGTATGTTTTACTAAAATCACTGATAGAGAGCATAAGTTTTAATGCGGCAAAGTAAGCAATGGCAATGGATTTATTTTACAAAATGGGTAAGCGGCAATAACAGCGTACAAATTGTTTATCCTTCAAAAAGTTTGGCCACACCAAACGCTGCAGCAGCTGCCATCGCACCAATAAGGGTAACCCTTACAGCGCCCTGCCAGGGGTTAACACCTGTAATCCGGCTTTTTAAAAACCCAAAAACAAATAAGCAAAACAGGGTAACCAGCACCGATACTTTAAGTGCCTCTGTTGAGCTGCTGATAAAAAAATAGGGACTTAATGGGATGATACCACCTGCTACATACGACAGGCCTATGTTTAAAGCGCTTTTAGTAGCTCTTTTAGGATCTGGCTTATCGAGGCCCAACTCATATTTCATCATAAAATCAACCCACCTGTGTTTGTCTTTAGACAACTCTTCGGTAGCTTGCTCCTGCAAGGTTTTGCTTAAGCCGATATTGGCAAAAAATTCTTTCGTTTCTTCCAGCTCACGATGCCGCAGGTTTTCTACCTCATCATATTCCCGGCGTTGCTCACTGCTATAATGGTCTTGCGCTGTTTTGCCAGCGAGGTAGCCGCCCAGTCCCATGGCAATGCTGCCTGCACATACTTCTGCAATACCTGCAATCACAATAATATTACTGCTGTCTACTGCTCCGCTTAACCCGGCGGCCAGGGCAAAAGGTACTGTTAAGCCATCGCTCATACCTATTACAATATCGGTTAGCATGGCCGAACTTTTTAAATGCGTTTCGGTATGATCGTGGTGCAAGTGTGTATCCATACTGCAAATAAAACAATTTATTAAAACAAAAATGGCTGGCTTTAAGCCAACCATTTTTTATCAATCCAATACTTCAAGGCTTTTATGAATAAGCTGTACACATTCTAATACCTGCTGCTGGTTAATCAACAGGGGTGGGGCAAATCGTATTTTATCGCCATGCGTAGGCTTCGCCAGCAGTCCATTTTCTTTTAAAGCCAGGCAAAGCTCCCATGCGGCATCGGGGTTAGGATGTTTTATTACAATGGCATTTAACAGGCCCATGCCCCTTACTGTTTCAATATGCGGCGATTGCAATTTTTGTAATTCGCTGCGGAGCAACTGTCCCATTGCTGCTGCATTTTCAGCCAATTTTTCTTCCTTTAATACTTTTAAAGCCGCCATCGCAACTGCACAAGCCAGCGGATTGCCACCATAAGTACTGCCATGCTCGCCGGGTTGTATCGTTAGCATTACCTCATCATCAGCCAGTACTGCACTAACGGGTACGGTGCCCCCACTTAATGCCTTACCCAATATGATTATATCGGGTCGAACATTTTCATGATCGCAGGCCAACATTTTTCCAGTACGGGCAAGGCCGGTTTGTATTTCATCGGCAATCATTAACACATTGTATTCTGTACACAAGCTGCGTACGCCACTAAAGTAACCTGCATCGGGCACTACCACACCAGCTTCGCCCTGTATTGGCTCAAACATAAATGCCACTACATTTTTATTTTGAAAAGCGGCTTCCAGTGCTGCCAAATCGTTGTGCGGTATGGCTACATATCCCGGGGTAAACGGCCCAAAATTATTTTTGGCAGAGGGGTCGCTGCTAAAAGCAATAACACCGGTGGTACGGCCATGAAAATTGCCCTCGCAAATAACAATGATAGCCTCATTCTGCGGTACTTTTTTTACCTCATACCCCCATTTGCGGCCTAATTTTAAAGCGGTTTCAACCGCTTCTACACCTGTATTAACAGGCAGCACTTTATCATATCCAAAGTAATGGGTAATATAGCGCTCGTACTCACCCAACAGGTTGTTGTAAAAAGCCCGGCTGGTAAGGGTAAGTTGTTGTGCCTGGCCGATAAGTGCCTGTACAATAGCCGGGTGGCAATGCCCCTGGTTTACTGCAGAGTAGCCACTTAAAAAATCGTAGTACCTTTTGCCATCTACATCCCATACAAAAACGCCTTCGCCTTTTTGTAATACCACCGGCAAGGGGTGATAATTGTGGGCACCATATTTTTCTTCTAAATCAATATATTGCTGCGATTGTGCAGTAGTTGCAACAGTTGTATGCATAACCAACATTTTAATAATTAAAAATAGATACGAGTAAGTAGGCTAAGCCCAGGCTGCAAAGTAATAAGCAGCTTGCAGGCTTTAAAGTCAGTGATTAAGCAAATCAAGATTGCTGCTTAAAAATTTTGCTATGGTTGCAAATGGATGGATAAAATGTAATTTTGATTACAAAGAAAATAAAAATAAATGACATATTCAATTCCTGCACAAACCCGTATTGGGCATGTGCATTTAAAAGTATCCGATATAGAGCGGTCGCTTAAGTTTTATAGAGATTTATTGGGGTTTGAGGTAACACAATATTATGGCAGCAATGCAGCATTTATTAGTGCCGGCGGCTATCACCATCATATCGGCCTTAATACCTGGCATAGCAAGGGCGCAGGCCCGGCACCGGTGCATGGGGTAGGGTTGTATCATACAGCAATTGTGTACCCGGCCAAGGCTGATTTAGCAGCGATTGCCAAGCGGTTGCTGGCCGTTAATTATCCATTAACTGGTGCTTCCGATCATGGTGTATCGTTGGCTATCTACTTAAATGATCCGGATGGTAATGGGGTAGAGTTATACTGGGATAAACCAAAAGCGCAATGGCCATTTGATACGGCCGGCAACCTGCAAATGGTAACAGAAGCTTTAAACTGGGATGATTTGATGAGTGAACTGGTTTAAACATTACAGGCGCCGCAAAGCAGCGCCTGTAATGTTAATTTACCACTATTTTAAAAATCAAATTTTATACCCTGCGCCAAGGGCAATTTATCTGTATAATTGATGGTATTTGTTTGCCGGCGCATGTAAACCTTCCAGGCATCACTACCACTTTCCCTGCCACCGCCTGTTTCTTTTTCGCCTCCAAAAGCACCACCTATTTCTGCACCACTGGTACCAATGTTTACATTGGCAATGCCACAATCGCTGCCTGCACAGGATAAAAACCGTTCTGCTTCTCTAAGATTGGTGGTCATAATGGCGCTGCTCAATCCCTGCGGCACTGCGTTTTGCATGGCAATGGCTTCGTCAATGGTTTTGTATTTCATGATGTACAAGATTGGGGCAAAGGTTTCGTGCTGTACAATCTGATAGCTATTTTTTGCTTCGGCAATACAAGGTTTTACATAACAGCCGCTTTCGTATCCTTTACCTTTTAAAACGCCACCCTCTACCAGGATAGTACCGCCCTCGGCCCGGCATTTTTCAATGGCTTGCAGATACATAGCCACCGCATCGGTATCAATTAATGGGCCTACATGATTTTTTTGATCCAGCGGATTACCAATCTTTAGTTGCTTGTAGGCATTTACCAGTTTTTCTTTGAATTTATTATACACTTTTTCGTGTATGATTAAGCGGCGGGTGGTAGTACAACGCTGGCCAGCTGTGCCAACAGCGCCAAACACGGCACCAATTAAAGCCATATCTAAATCTGCATCCTGCGTAATAATAATGGCATTGTTGCCACCCAGCTCCAGTAAGCTGCGGCCTAATCTTGCAGCAACAGCGGTAGCCACTGCCTTGCCCATACGGGTGCTGCCTGTGGCACTCATCAGCGGTATACGGGTATCGTTACTCATCCATTCGCCAATTTCTCTACCACCCGATACCAGGTTATTTACGCCTTCGGGTACATTATTTTTCTTAAATACTTTGGCTACTATTTGCTGGCAGGCAATGGCACAAAGCGGTGTTTTTTCGCTGGGTTTCCATATACATACATCACCACAAACCCACGCCAGCATAGTATTCCAGCTCCATACCGCTACCGGAAAATTAAAAGCACTGATAATACCTACAATGCCCAAAGGATGGTATTGCTCGTACATACGATGGCCGGGTCGTTCGCTGTGCATGGTAAGGCCATGCAACTGCCGGCTAAGGCCTACCGCAAAATCGCAGATATCTATCATTTCCTGCACTTCGCCTAAGCCTTCTTGCAGGCTTTTGCCCATTTCGTAACTAACCAATGCGCCAAGGGCTGCTTTATTTATACGCAGCTCTTCGCCAATTTGCCTTACCACTTCACCCCGTTTGGGGGCCGGCCAGTTGCGCCATTCGGTAAACGCTGCTTGTGCTGCCACCACAACAGCCTCGTAGCTGGCACTATCGGCACTGGTAACCGCACCTATTAATTTGCCATCAACCGGGCTGTAGCTTTCTATTAAAGCGCCTTTACTGGCTATCCATTTGGTGCCAGTGCTTACTCCTTTGTTTTTCGCCTGAACCTGCAATGCAGAAAGAAATTTCATATAGCTGTAATTTTTGTAGGGCAAAGTTAAGCAGCTGCAGGCTAATTATTGGTTACAGATATTACATTACCGCATAAACCGGCCATAGTGTACTGTTATTGAAAAAAATATATTTGCAATTACAATGATGCACTATACACGTAAGGCCTTGTTATGGTTAGCCGGATTGTATTGGCTGGGTGCAGCAGCACAGGTTGCAAGCCCGGCTAAAGTACCGCAGGCTATTTATTTTAATGCCGGAGGCAACTCTCCACTATTTTCCATCCAGTACGACCGGCGTTTTACAAAGCAATATGCTGGTGCCGGATTTGCCGCAGGCGCCGGATATTATGGTGGGTTTAAAAGCGCAACCTGGTCGGTACCCATTACGGTTTACTACTTGCTGGGCAGGCAAAAACATTTTGCCGAGTTGAGTGGTGGCACAGTGTGGGTTAGCGAAAGAAAAGACTTTTGGGATGACTATCAAAAAGGTGGTGGCTTTGTATGGCACCTGGGCGCAGGTTACCGTTTTCAGGCGGGCAAAGGATTAATTGGCAGAACAGGCGTAGCTGCTTTACGAGCCGGCAAATATCAATATTGGTCGGCATATGCCGGGCTTGGTTTTGCATTTTAATTGCCTATCCGCTAATGCGGATACCAAACATATAAAAGATGCCCAATCCTTTAAAATGATTAAAAAGCCCCCATACAATAAACAGGTATATCAGCACCTGTAAAAGCATAAAACAAATTGCTGTGATAAAAGCCCTGCCGGCATGTTTGCCTATAAGAGGTTTGTGAAAAGTGTAGGTAACCCAACCTACCATTATCAGCAAAAGCAGTACATAGGGTATAGAATCGTCTAACACTATATCTTTTTTGCTAAGCAGGGTAAGCAGGTAATTGGCAACCTTAAAAAAAATATCTATCAAACTTTTTACAGATACCAGCACCATTGCCAAAACGGTATACTCACTAAACAAAATCTTACTACGGCGGGCATACAGTAACCATAATACCAATGCCATTTGAGGGATAAAAATAAAATTGAGCAGCTTACTGTAAATATTAAAAGCATGCCCGTATTCATTTTTTGTATTAAACAGTTGTTCTTTCAGTGCAAGGTCTTTACTTTCTGCAAAGCTGGCAATGGCAGTAACCAATACAAAAAAGGTAAAGAGGTTAAAATATTTTTTTCTTTTGCATGCTACAATATATTCGTACGCCACCGTACCAGCCTGTAACAGCATTTTTTTTGCAAGTACAAAAAAACCTTTATCTGCATGGGTAAAAGCGTGTACTATCTCATGCGTAATATGGGCAAATGTAAGCCTGCCGGTATCTTTTTTTTGCCCACAATTATTACAAAAATTACCGCTAAAGCTGCTGTTACAATTGCTACAGGTATTCATCATATCACGCTATTTTACGCAGCAGCAAAAATATGTATTTGTAAATGTATAATAGATTATAAATCAAGATTGATACAATCAAACAACCCTTTACATTGCTTATGAGTTATTGATTGATTACCAGGTTACCATTTACTACAAATTGTTTTCCGGCTTTTACTTCCAGGCTAACACCGGCGCTCAATTGCTGTGGCACATCCAGCACACATACCGCACCGGCAGGTGGATCAATTACAATCGCTGCATTACCTGTAAGGATGGCAGGGGGTAGCAGGCCATTACTCCAATTAGCAGCATCACTCCAGTTGCCGTTACCTGTAAACGTATAAGTTTGTGTTGTTGATAAACTAGCCACTACTGTAGCCGCATAGATAAAATCGCCAGATGATCCGCTGCCATTTGCGGCATTGCTAACAATGTAAAAAGTAATGTTTTGGTCTGCCACACCGGGATTAACCGGAGCCGTCCATGTTAAATTATCGTAGGTGTAAGATTGAGTGCCCGATGCCAACAAGGGCGCATTAAAATGAGCATATTCATTGCCATTATTAGCAGCATTGGGGTTTGTACCACTAAACGTACCAACGTTTTGGCCAAGGCTGTTTCGGGCAACAATAGAAAACCCAAAACGCCTGCGGTTGGCAGCGCTGTGGTTGATAGATACTGCAAAATGATAGGGGGTACCAGCCGTATAAGTACCCGCCGGCAGGCCATTTGCAACTACACTGCCACCCACACTATTTAACGGATTACTACTATGGCAACTGGTGCAATAATCGCCATCGGCACCTGTATAATTTTGTGGAGGCTGGCTACTAAACATCAATACGGAAAATGAACTAAGCAGGGTGATTAATATGCTTAAAACAAAGATTTTTTTTAGATGTCTCTTCATGCTGCAATTGGTTAATGGATAGCTTGGTAAAGTATTGATACTGCAATGCGTCGGGTATCATTATATTTGCTATATGTAACGCAAACCTGTACAATAAGGTTGCCTCTTAAAAAACATTGGGTTTAGTTGTTTAACCTGCGCAGGCCCGCTACTTGCTTAAAGCATAATTTTCAACCTTAATCAACCCAACTAATCCGGTAAAATCAACTACCTTCGCCCCCTAAAAAATACCAGTAAGCCTGCAGCACCGGCCCACAGCCCACTGCAATAAACACCGCAGGCGCTAGCGCATTAACATGAAGAATATCAGGAATTTTTGCATCATCGCTCATATTGACCACGGTAAAAGCACCCTGGCCGACCGACTGCTGGAGCATACCAAAACCATCAGCGAAAGGGATATGATGAACCAGGTACTGGATGATATGGACCTGGAGAGGGAAAAAGGCATCACCATTAAAAGCCATGCCATACAAATTAACCACCGGCATAAGGGGGAAGAATATGTGCTTAACCTGATTGATACACCCGGCCACGTTGACTTTAGTTACGAGGTAAGCCGGGCATTAGCCGCCTGCGAAGGCGCTTTATTGCTGGTAGATGCCAGCCAGGGTATACAAGCGCAAACCATCAGCAACCTTTACCTGGCTATTGAAAATAACCTGGAAATTATACCCGTTATCAATAAAATTGATATGGATGGTGCCATGATTCCAGAAGTAACCGACCAAATTGTAGAACTGATTGGCTGCAAACCAGAGGATATTGTACTAGCCAGTGGTAAAAGTGGTATTGGTATAGAAGAAGTGCTTACCGCCATCGTTGAAAGGATACCTGCACCTACCGGTAACGAGGATGCTCCTTTACAAGCATTGATATTTGATAGTGTATTCAACTCTTTCAGGGGTATTATTGTTTACTACCGCATTTACAACGGCACTTTAAAAAAAGGTGATAAGATTAAATTTTTTAACACCGGTGGTGAATATTTTGCCGATGAGGTAGGTATTTTAAAACTGGGGATGGAGCAAAAAAATGAGGTAAAGGCTGGCGATGTGGGCTACATTATTACCGGCATTAAAAATGCCAAAGAGGTAAAAGTAGGCGATACCATTACCACCGTTGCCAACCCCTGCACCGATTTTATCAATGGATTTGAGGATGTAAAACCAATGGTATTTGCTGGTATTTTTCCGGTAGAAACGGATGCTTTTGAAGAATTAAGAGACTGCATGGATAAATTGCAGCTAAATGATGCCTCACTCACTTTTGAATTAGAAACCTCACAGGCACTTGGCTTTGGCTTTCGCTGCGGATTTTTAGGCATGCTGCACATGGAAATCATCCAGGAGCGGCTTGAAAGAGAGTTTAACCAAACCGTTATAACCACGGTGCCCAACGTTAGCTTTACGGCTACCACTACCAAGGCAGAAGTGGTGGTGGTAAACAACCCTACCGAAATGCCCGACCCCAGCCGTATTGATCATATTGATGAGCCTTTTATTAAAGCACAAATAATTACCAAGCCCGAATACATTGGCAATATCATGAACCTTTGTATTGGCAAAAGAGGCATCCTTACACACCAGGGTTACCTTACACCTACCCGTGTGGAGCTGAGTTTTGAAATGCCACTTACCGAAATTGTATTTGATTTTTATGATAAGCTAAAAAGTATGACCCGAGGTTATGCTTCATTTGATTATCACCCCATAGGTTACCGGGCAAGCGATATTGTAAAAATGGATATTTTATTAAACGGCGACAGGGTGGATGCCCTGAGTGCCCTGATACACCGCAGCCGGGCTCAGGATTTTGGCCGTAAGCTTTGCGAAAAATTAAAAGAGCTGCTCCCCAAACAACAGTTTCAGATTGCCATACAGGCCGCCATTGGCGCCAAAGTTGTGGCTAGGGAAAACATCAGCGCTATGCGTAAAGATGTAACGGCCAAATGTTATGGTGGCGATATCAGCCGTAAACGAAAACTGCTTGAAAAACAGAAAGAAGGTAAAAAAAGAATGAAGCAAATAGGTAATGTTGAAGTGCCGCAAGAAGCATTTTTAGCAGTACTAAAATTAAACGATTAAATAGTGGCAGGTTAATATTGCCACAGCATAAAAAAAGGGATTTTAAATTGTACAATCCCTTTTTTTATATAAAATATCGTTGTTATCCTTTTTTGGGCTTTACCGTTTTTTTGGGTGGCGTTACTTTTTTAGGCGCCGGTTTTTCTGCTGTGGTTTCGGTAAAATTATCCTTTAAATTATCTTCCAATGTATTGCCTTCTGCATCTTTTACCGGCATAGGCATTGGCTCTTTACCTTCGGCTGTTACTTGTGTAAACAGTTTTTCAATATGTTGCCATTTTCCATTTTGCCATTTAAAGGCTTCGTAATCACCATCGGGTATAAAGGTCCAGCGTTTTTTTGGTTCGTTGGTTTCCGATTCCAGGTGTTCAAACACAATCATCTGCAAATCTTCATCATAAGTAAGGCGAGGGCCAGCATCTTTTTT
>JBDKJT010000077.1:0-8473 GCA_039796475.1 Bacteroidota bacterium
TTTTTCCAACACATAATATACCGCCGGGCAAAAGCTGGCATTTTTTAAAGTAATTGTTGGCCTCTTTAGCAACACATCCTCATCTGTATAAGGAAAGCGTTCGCAATCAGACGGACGAACATCATAAATGCTGCAATAATTATCTGCACCTAAAAACGCACAGGGTGTTTGCTGCATCACATAATCGCCGTCATCATCTACTTTTAGGTACTGGTTTATTAAGTCTCCTTCTTTTATTTTTAAATGACGGGCAATTCGTTTTATATCTGGTGTTTTAAACCGGGGTGAATAACCTTTACAACAGTTGCCGCATTGCAGGCAATCTATTTTACTAAAGGCTTCATCATGCAGGTTGGGCAAGGCTTTTAGCACTTTATTTTTATCTGCTCTTTGCAAATAGGCTTTGTACAATTTTTGCCGGTCGGCCGATTTTTTTTCCCAGTTTTTTAAGAGTGTATCCTGCATATATTTTAATAAACAACGATGATGTATGATGCTGTAAATGGATGACTACTGTTGTTGCAGGGCAATATCGGTAGGTAATCCATCAATGCTTTTTAAATTATTTTGTAGCCTGTAATCCTGTAAACCATCCGCATCTTTTGTTGCTGCCCAATCAAAATGTACCGCTCTTTCGCCGCTATAGTTAAACATAGGCACAGCAAAGCCGCAGGAGGTTTGCACCAAATCTATACCGGCTACTATCAATTGGCGGGTGCTTGGGTAAATTGTAAAACGAGGTGCCAGCTGCTGCCACCCGGCGGTACCCGGCAAAACAGTATAACCCTTACCATACAAACGCAGAATTAAAGGCTTTTTATCAAACGAGCAAAACATAAAAGTAATACGCCCATTTTCAAGCGAATGGGCCGAGGTTTCGTTACCACTGCCTGTTAAATCCATATACGCAACCCTTTTTTCATCCAGCACCACCAAACAATCTAATCCCTTTGGGGAAACATTTACCCTGCCATCTCCGCTTAATGGTGCTGTACCAACAAAAAATAAATGTTGCTCTTTTATAAATTGTTGATGCGCCGGCAAAATGGAATTGTAAAACTTACCCATGGAAATTTTTTTAGTAAAGATAAAAGATAGCAACCACCCAATTTGCTGGTTTTGCAGGCTAAAACAAATACCCAAACAATTTTGTTACTGTCTTTTAGTGTATGCCTTTATTCATCATTATAAAAAATAGCAACAAAACTCAGCCAATGCCTATAGCACAATCCTTTTATTAATACCAAATTACTAACATGCATTAGTTTTTGCATAACAGTACCCTCCTTTTTACCATTATCATCTTAACTTTGCAGCGATTTTTTCTACACCATTATTTTAGACGATACTTATGAATCTCTTCGAAAAACAACAAAACGAATTTGCAGGAAGACACATCGGCCCCAATGAAACTGAAACAGCCAGCATGCTGCAAACAATTGGATGCCAATCTATTGAAGAATTAATCAGTAAAACCATACCGGATAGCATACGTATTAAGCAGCCGCTTAAACTGCCGGCGGCCAGTAGTGAGTATGTGTACCTTAGCGAGCTAAAACAAATAGCGGCCGAAAACAAGGTTTTTAAAAGCTGTATTGGGCAAGGTTATTACGACACTATCACCCCCAGCGTAATTTTAAGAAACGTTTTTGAAAACCCGGGATGGTACACCCAGTATACGCCTTACCAGGCCGAAATTTCGCAGGGCCGTTTGGAGAGCCTGCTCAATTTTCAAACCATGGTGAGCGACCTTACCGCACTGCCCATTGCCAATGCCAGCCTGCTGGATGAAGGCACGGCTGCCGCCGAAGCCATGGCAATGTTGTTTAACCACAAAAACAAAGACCACGACCATATTAGTGCTGCAAAGTTTTTTGTAGATGAGCTATTATTTGAGCAAACCAAACAGGTATTAATTACCCGGGCTGCCCCCATTGGTATAACAATTGTAATTGGCAACTATGCCAGCGCTCAGCTTACTGAAGAATATTTTGGTGCCATCGTACAATACCCCAATAGTACCGGCAGCGTAAACGACTATCGCCAGTTTATTGATAAAGCACACGCCGTAAATGCACAGGTGGTAATGGCCACTGATTTGCTGGCACTCACCCTGCTAACGCCACCGGGTGAGCTGGGTGCCGATGTTGCTATTGGCAGTGCCCAACGCTTGGGTGTACCCATGGGCTTTGGCGGGCCACATGCCGCTTTTTTTGCTACTAAAGATGAGTTTAAAAGAAATATACCCGGCCGTATTATTGGCGTTAGCATAGATGCACAAGGCAACAGGTGTTTGCGGATGGCACTGCAAACAAGAGAGCAGCATATACGCCGTGAAAAAGCCACCAGTAATATTTGCACCGCCCAGGCATTGCTGGCAAATATGGCTGCCATGTATGCCGTATACCATGGCGCTGAGGGCTTAAAAGAAATAGCCAAAAGAATTAGCCTGCTGACCCAAGCACTTAGTACCGCATTAAACGATTTGGGTTTTGCCAATAACAACACGGCCTATTTTGACACCCTGCATATTAGCACCAACGATGTTGCTGACATAAAACAGCAGGCCGAAGCCAGCTCAATTAACTTTTTCTACCCTGGCAATAATCATATTGTTATCACACTAGATGAAACCACCAGCCAAAAAGATGTACTTGACATTGTAGCTGTATTTGCTGCAGCAGCAGGCCACACTACGGATAAGGTTAGCCTAAACATACAGGCCACTTTAAATAATATTCCGGCTGCACTTACCCGTACCAGCAGTTACCTGCTTCATCCTGTATTTAATACGCACCACAGCGAAAGCGAAATGATGAGATACATTAAATCGCTGGAAAATAAAGATCTTAGCCTTAATACCAGCATGATAAGCCTGGGTAGCTGTACCATGAAGCTGAATGCTGCTACAGAACTAATACCAGTAAGCTGGCCTGAATTTAGCAAACTACACCCTTTTGCGCCAGCCGATCAAACTAAAGGCTACCAGCGTATTATAAAAGAGTTGGAAGATTACCTGAGCGAAATAACCGGTTTTGCTGCTACCAGCCTGCAACCCAACAGCGGTGCACAGGGAGAGTACGCTGGCTTACTGGCCATCCGGCGTTACCATATTGCCCGTGGCGAAGGCCATCGCAATGTGGTGCTGATACCCGTATCTGCCCACGGCACCAACCCTGCCAGTGCGGTAATGGCTGGCATGAAGGTAGTGGTTACCAAGTGTGACGAAGCTGGTAATATTGATGTGGCCGATTTAAAAGCTAAAGCAGCAGAACATGCCGGCGATTTATCGGCACTGATGGTTACCTACCCCTCTACACACGGGGTATTTGAAGAAAGCATCAAAGAAATATGCGATACCATCCATCAATACGGTGGGCAAGTGTACATGGATGGCGCCAATATGAATGCACAGGTAGGCCTAACCAGTCCTGGTATGATAGGCGCTGATGTATGCCACCTTAATTTACATAAAACCTTTGCAATACCACATGGCGGTGGTGGCCCCGGTGTAGGCCCCATTTGTGTAGCCAGCCAACTGGTACCCTACCTGCCCGGCAATAGTGTAGATAATACCGAAGGGGCTGTATCTGCTGCACCGTTTGGAAGCGCCAGTATCTTACTCATCAGCTATGCTTATATAAAAATGCTGGGCGCCAGCGGCGTTCGGCAGGCTACTGAATACGCCATTTTGAATGCCAATTATATGAAGGCACGCTTGCAGCAATACTATAAAATATTATACAGCGGCAAAAATGGTACAGCTGCACATGAGTTTATTGTAGACTTGAGGCCATTTAAAACCAGCGCAGGTATTGAAGCAGAAGATGTGGCTAAACGCCTGATGGATTACGGTTTTCATGCCCCCACCCTTTCGTTTCCTGTAGCTGGCACATTAATGATTGAGCCTACCGAAAGTGAGGGTAAAGCAGAGCTGGATCGGTTTTGTGATGCCATGATTGGTATTTACCATGAAATAAAAAACATTGAGGCTGGCAACACCGACAAAAAAGACAATGTGCTAAAAAATGCACCCCACACCCTGCATGTTATTTGTGCCGATGAATGGATTAAGCCTTATAGCAGGCAGCAGGCTGCATTTCCTTTACCATATGTGGCAGAAAATAAGTTTTGGCCTAGCGTTAGCCGGGTAAATAATACACATGGCGACAGAAACTTAATTTGTACCTGTGAGCCCACTGAAAGCTACATGGAAGTTGCCGCTAATTAAGCATTGAAATAGATTGTTACAAAAATCCCCGGGCACAACCGGGGATTTTTTTGTGCAAATAACCTACACAAAAAAATCCTGCTGCTGTATTGCAATAGTTAGCCTATACAAGTATCTTACCAGAGAATCAAACGAACAAACATGAAAAAGCAGCTCTTTATAATATCAACATTGCTGATTACCTGCCCTCTTTTTTTGTTTAGCCAGGCCAATACAGCTCCGCTTACACCCGGTGCAGTATTGTTGTTTAAAAACAGTAACAGCAAATTTACTAACCAGGAAAAAAACTGGCTATTTACAGAAACCAAGCTACAAGTGTCGAAGGATAAAAAAGGGTTTAAAATGGATGAATACGAAGTAATTGCCACTGCCTATATTACGGATATAAATAAAGATGGAGCCGAAGAAGTGTTTATTGTATTACAAAGTGGCGCCCTGTATGGCAATACTGGCGAAGACTTTATGCTGTATATTAAAAACAATAGCGGCATGCTGCAACGGCAAGATATTGGAGGCGGATTGGCGATGATATTTACCAGCAACAAAGCCAATGCCTACCCCGATATTGCCGTAGGGGGGCCGGGCTTTGAGTTTGCATTGTATAAATGGAATGGAAAAAAATATGCATACAGCAAAAAGATTACCGACGCTGCCATTCAACAAAATAAACTGCAATACCAGTTACCGGCAGATTGTGGTGCAGCTTACGCAGCTACCTTAAAAAAAGCAGGATAATGCTTTTGCCACTTATGCTTTATTTAATACGATTGTAATAAGCAACCAGTTTTTGTATATCCGGTATTTTTTTAAAATTAATTTTATTCGCCTGCAGGTAATCATTTATCTCCACTTCTTTATCCATCATTAACTGCAGCACTTGCTCTTTTTGAAAATTGTACGCTCTCAACGTTTCACCATAGTAGAGGTAGTATTTATTTTTTTCTATAAACTCTTTTCGTATTTCGCCGGATGCTTCATTTTTAAAAGTTTCAATCAGCTTATAATTTCTGCACAATAATTCCATTTTACCCTCCGCCAGTACTTGAAAAAATAAATTGGCTTTAAGATTATCGGCAGGTGGATAACCGCTCTTTAAAGGGTATTTTAATTTTTCATCGCTGGCAGCATTGATAAAGTCAATCCTTTTTACAAGCCCATCATCAGCAATACGGATTTTTTTTATCGAATCCATGTAATACAACTCATTGCTTTCAATATTCAGTTTTACTTTAGCAGGTATGGCGGCGCCATTTTTTAATTGCACCATTACATCCAACCATTGCTCTGTTAAAAAAGGGGTACCCTCAATATTGCCTTTGTATTGTGTGCCAATTAACGATTGGCCATTAATGTCGGCTACTGATATTACACGTCCGTTAAAAGTGTTGGCAAACCCCACTTGAGCAGTAGCAGTGGCAAACGGGCAAAGCAATAAAAGCAACAATATATTTTTCAGCATAACACGATTTTTACTAAGATAGCTATTCTGTATTATTTGCAAGTGGCACCATACTAATTAACAGGCCTAGCACTTACATAGGGATTGTTACGCAGGTAAAACCGGTATGGCAAAAGGCTATCATTGCCAGCCCCGTCAATACCAATCCGTTTGCTGGCAGCTATGGCATTTGCTGGTATCGCAAAATCGTCGGCAGCCAGGTATATAAAATCACCCTCCAGCTTAACGCCAGAATGTATTTTTGAAATACCCATTGCCCGGCTTAAGTTGCCCGGGCCCCTGGTAATGCTGTTATCCAGCTGCTTTTTGCCCGTACGCAGCAGCATAGTATCTATCCCATCCAGCGGATGCAATGCCCTAATCAATACGGCGTCGGGCACATCCTGCTTATTGGTAACCACATTAAATAAATGATGCATGCCATAACAGATATAAACATACGCTGTACCGCCTGCTGCATACATATGTTCATTACGAGCTGTTCGCCTGCCAGCATACGAGTGCGATGCCCTGTCTGTAAAAGCCACATAGGCCTCTGTTTCCACAATTCTGCCGCTGCAATAACTGCCGTTAATTTGGGTAACCAATATTTTACCCAACAGTTGCCGGGCTATCATCACCACATCTGTACCGTTGTAAAAATCGGGTGCCAGTTTTTTCAACTTAAATGTTATTTTGCAGCTAAGTTAGCATGGTTTAAAGTTTTTAGATTATTCTCCATTGATGATACATTTACAGGAATGCTGAAAGAAATAATTATTGCAATACAATCGTATGGTGCAGCTCACCGCTTTGTTGTAAAACACAAATTGTGGGAGTGGATACTCATTACAGGGCTTATTTATGCCATACTTTTTTTTAGCAGTATGTACTTTTTTTGGGGCACATCCAAAGGTGTAATTGAGTATGTATTAAATGCTACCGGACTCACCAATTGGCTGCTACAGTTTAAAGAAAGTTTTTGGGGACTGATTATACTGGTTATTCGTATTGGCATCCAGCTCATCTTGTTTTTATTTTACTTTTCTCTTTTTAAATACATCTTTTTAATAGTAGGCTCTCCATTATTTGCTTACCTCAGCGAAAAAACTGCTGCCTTACTGGAGGGCAAAGATTTTCCGTTTAGCTTTAAACAGTTAATTAAAGATATTGGCCGGGGAATAAAAATAGCTTTACGCAACACCCTATGGCAAACCGTTTATTCAATCAGCATTTTATTATTATCATTTATACCATTGGTAGGGCTGGCCACTGCTGTAATGGCATTTTTAATTGAGTGTTATTACCTTGGTTTTTCGATGCTGGATTATAGTTGCGAAAGAAATAAGCTATCTACCTCCCAAAGTATTGCATTTATAGGTAAGCATAAAGGGCTGGCCATTGGCAACGGAATTGTTTTTTACCTGATGCACCTGGTAATTTTTGTAGGGTGGATATTGGCACCTACCTATGCAGTAATTGCGGCCACCCTCAGTTTGTATAAAGCACAGCATACCAAATTGCCATGAGCACACTTTACCTAATACCAACCGTACTGGAGGATACCGCATTGCATACCATACCTGCTTATGTGCTGGATGCGGTAAAAGATTGCCAGGTAATATTTGCCGAAAATGAGCGAACAGCACGCCGCTTTTTAAAATGCATGGATCGCAGTATTGTTATCGACGATTTTGAATGGCATACCATACACAAAGCAGAGCAAGAGCAAATACAACACTTAAAACAGGCTGCTAAGGCGGGTAAAAATATTGCTATTATAAGTGAAGCTGGTTGCCCGGGTATTGCCGACCCCGGCCAGGTGTTGGTACAAGCAGCACAGCAAATAAATGTTACGGTAAAACCACTGGTGGGGCCCAGCTCTATTTTACTGGCACTAATGGCCAGCGGCATGAGTGGGCAGCAATTTGAGTTTGTGGGATACCTGCCCATTGATGCTACAGCAAGAGTAAAAGCCATTCGTGAAATGGAACTTACCTCTCAAAAAAAACAAAGCACCCAGGTATTTATAGAAACGCCTTACCGAAACGACCAGTTGGCAGAAACGCTTTTTAAAACCTGTAAGCCCACCACACGGCTATGCATAGCCGCAGAAATTACTGGCCCCAACGAATGGATAAAAACAAAAACAATTGCTGAATGGGCGCAACAAAAAACCGGCCTTCATAAAAAGCCGGTAATATTTTTATTGTATGCTGGCAGTTGATTAGCGCACTACATCTTTTATCAGGGTAATTTCATCTACAATATACTGGGTATATCCCCTCCATGGCAAAGCCCCTTTGTACTCTTTATAATGCAAATCAAAAAATTTGCCGCTGTTAGTCATTAACACATTGGCAATACTATCATTTACCACCGAAAATTCAAACTCGTAGGATTGTATAGAGCCAGTGGTTCTTGATTTAAAGCCCGTTTGTATCAGCTTACCCTCGTAGGTTTTAAACAGGTTTCCCTTTTTAACAACATAATTAAGCTCTCCGGATTTTACCCCTTCGCCAAATACATAGTAATACTTCCACCATATAAATACGGCTAGTACACCTAATATTACAAATAAAATCCAACGCATCATTTTTTTAAAACCACTTACAACATTTGTTTGAAAAGAAGCAGGTTTAGTTTCGGCCATAACCTTTTATTTTATTGCAATATAACTATAATCCATATTTATCTACCAAATAAATGAGGGCAGTCATGTTTACTGCGCCAAGCTGCAGCTCTCGTTTACTTACTGCCTCAAATACGTCTGCTGCAGCATGGTGCACATCAAAATAACGTTG
>JBDKJT010000078.1:0-71192 GCA_039796475.1 Bacteroidota bacterium
AGGTAAAAGAACAAAAACCCCAATCGGGGCTTTTTGCAGGCAGCAAAGGTTTTCCGTTACTATACTCCGATAATAAAACGCTGCTTACCGCCAAGCTTTCTATATCGCAAATGTTGTACTCCAATGGCAATGCCTGGTATGCCAACGATAGCGCCATGCTTGCCGGCAACCCGCTAAAAAATAACCCGGCCGGTAAAGGTTATACCGGCTGGATAGAAGGTTGGGCATCTGCAGGGGTTTATGGCATTACCACGCTTTCAAAAAAAGCAGACTTATTTGTATACGGCGGGCTAAACTATATTGTAAGTGGCTCGGCCGGGCAGGAGATATTTACAGATAAATCTCGTTTTTATGGTGGCATAGATGATGCCTATATTGGTTTGGTAGGCACCAAAACGTTTAAAAAGGGCAGCAGGTTAACCTACAATTTATCGGCCGGGCGGCAGGCATTTACCATTGGTCAGGGCTTTATTATCCGTAACACGGCCGCCAATGGCGATAACCGGGGAGCGCTGCAGCTTAACCCCCGCTGGGCGGCTGATTATTTGGGCCTTGCTGCGGTAAAATACAACAATCTTTTGTTACAGTTTTTTCACATCAATCCCGATGAGTTGCCGGTGGTAGACTCAAAAACCATTATACGGGGCATTAATGTTGAAACGGATGGTAAAGATGCTGACAAGCTGGGCATAAGCGTACTGCATGTACCCAACTCAACCTATAACTATTACACACCCGATGGCAAAGTATTTGGCAGGCAAGGTTTGTGGGTGTATAACCTGCGATATTACAGCAAAACCATACCGGGCAAATCAGCCCTTTTCTTTAAAACCGAACTGGGGTACGAGCGGAATAGCCATTTTAACATGGCAGCCTTTGCCGGCTATGCAGAAGCCGGCTGGAATTTTGCCCAAAGCAAAGGTGCACCGGTATTAATATACCGGTATGCTTATTTTTCGGGCGATAACCCCGCCACCCAACGCTTTGAGCGGTGGGATGCATTGTTAACCGGCGGCAATGGTGAAGACTGGGTACTAGGGGCCAATCATTTTAAAATTGTACAAAACAGCAATATTATTGTACACAAACTACAGTTAAATGTACGGCCAGTAAAAAAGGTAGAGCTGGTGCCGCAATTGCTGTATATGTATGCCGCACAAAAAAATAATATAGGCGGCAACCCGGCGCTAAGTGTTTTGCCTGCAAAGCCATACGGCAGCGAAGCAAATATTAGCTGGAAGTATTTTCACTCCAGGCAATGGTATTTTCATGGCCATTTTGCCTGCACTTTTCCGGGTAGCGGTGTAACCAAAGCATTAAGTAATAGCACCAAGCCATGGTTTAGCGCTATGATCTTTTTCAGGTATTCAATTTTTTAAAACGAAACAAATCTTGGTTAATAAACAAGAGAAGTTTTTTGTTTCCAGCCTGTTATTACACACTATATCGCTGCCATTATCCACTTGCCGGCTATACCCATTTAGCAAGGGCAGTGATAGCCAATGGTTTTATTTAGATATATTAACACTTGCATTTTGTTGCCGGCTAATACAAATATGCCCTTGCTGTGGTAACAAACATGCCCAACCTTAATTTTGCTGTTAAAGCAAGCATACCATACATGAAATGGATTACAAGAGAACGACCCAAAATAGACAGGCTGGCCTGCCCATGGCTTATCAAAAAATTTGTTGATAAGGATGCTGAATTTATTTATGTACCCTTTGCCCAAGTGCTTACGCAAGCTCAGCTGTTAAATGCCATTCCATTTGATATTCCGGAGGTGGCGTATACCCATTACAACGATGAGTGTACGTTTGACTATATCATAAAAAAACACAAAATAAAAGACCCCGCCATTTTGGTGATGGCCGCTATTGTACGGGGGGCAGATACCGACCGCCACGATATTGCCAAAGAGGCTGCCAGGCTTTTAGCCATATCGTCTGGGCTTTGTTATAATATCAGTAACGATTACGAGTTATTAAAAACAGGCATGATTATATATGATGCCCTGTATAGTTGGGCCACCCATTTGCAAAATCAACCGCATTTACAAAACAGCCCTTTCGAAAACCTGCTGCATGCGGTGTACAGCAAATTAATAAAGGAGCAAAAAAAAGATCAGCAAAAAATTCCGGCATGGGTAAAGGATTTAAAAGCCATGATACAAGATCAAATTGATACACAACTTACGTTTGATC
Source organism: Bacteroidota bacterium (assembly GCA_039796475.1). Taxonomy (GTDB): domain Bacteria; phylum Bacteroidota; class Bacteroidia; order Chitinophagales; family Chitinophagaceae; genus Ferruginibacter. The sequence goes on from JBDKJT010000078.1 coordinate 2,205, forward strand.
TTAAAAAAATTTCAACCGACTTAGCCATTAACCCTTCCTATTTATCAAGGGCATTTTCAAAGTATTTTGAAGACCTCAACTTTGGCGAATACATCCGTAAAATAAGGATTGAAAAAGCCATGCAATTAATGCAAAACGCCGATTACTCACTTACCGAAATTGCTTACCTCACCGGCTTTTCAGACCAAAGCCATTTTACCAGGATATTTAAACAGCATACCGGCAAAAACCCCTCTGCCTACCGAAAAACATTGCAAAAGAGTAAACCAAATACAAAAGGTAAATAACCTGCTATTTATATTAAAGCATTTGCTATCTATTTGCATTTTATAAATGCAAATAGATGAACCACCATCCAGCCTACACATTAAAGCAACTCGTTTTTTATTTTTTAAAATTAGGCACTACCGGCTTTGGCGGCCCCGTAGCACTGGTTGGTTACATGCATAAAGATTTGGTAGAAAACCGTAAATGGATTTCGGAAGAAGAGTACAAGCAAGGCCTTGCGTTGGCCCAATTGGCACCGGGCCCAATGGCTGCACAATTGGGTATTTATTTAGGCTTTGTACACCACCGGCTGTTGGGTGCTACCTTGGCCGGGCTTGCGTTTGTTATCCCATCATTTATAATGGTGCTGCTGCTGGGCATTGCTTACAAACTATACGGCGGGCTGCCCTGGATGCAGGCCGTTTTTTATGGCGTGGGTGCAGCCGTTATTGGTATTATTGCCAACAGCGCCTATAAGCTTACCACAAAATCAATCGGAAAATTTAACCTTCAGTCGTTTAAACAACATTGGATGCTTTGGCTGTTTTATATAACGGCGGCGGCTACTACTTTTTTTACACAGCAAGAGCATGTGTTGTTGTTTGTGGCAGCAGGGCTTATATACATGTTGGTAAAAGCACCGCCTAAATGGGTTAACAAAAATACCGTTAACGGATTTGTACTATTGCAAATTGGCTTTTGGGATTACCAACCCGCCACACTGGTTAAAATTGCCCTCTTTTTTACCAAGGCCGGCGCCTTTGTTTTTGGCAGCGGCCTGGCAATTGTTCCTTTTTTACATACAGGCGTGGTTACACAATATCAATGGCTGTCGGAGCAGCAATTTGTAGATGCTGTGGCCGTTGCCATGATTACTCCCGGCCCGGTGGTAATTACCGTTGGGTTTATCGGGTATTTAGTGGCGGGGTTTCCGGGGGCAGCAGTGGCTGCTTTGGCTACCTTTTTACCCTGCTATTTATTTACCGTACTACCGGCGCCGTATTTTAATAAAATTTCTAAAAATAAATCCATCAAAGCTTTTGTTGATGGTATAACAGCTGCCGTTGTGGGTGCATTGGTTGGTGCGGTAATGGTAATTGCCGGCAGGAGTATTGTAGATATTACAACCGCTCTTATTGCCATTGCCACCATACTGGCATTAATTTATGTAAAAAAAATACAGGAGCCTTACATCATTTTAATAGCAGCCATATTGGGCCTTTTAATAAAACTATTTGTATGAACAGGAAACATTTTTTAAAAGCAGGCTCCATGGCTGGCGCAGCTACTTTGCTAAACGCAGGCAATGCTTTTGCAAACAATCTTACCAACAATGCTATTGACAAACTGGTAGATGCCAATGGAAATTTTGTACAGCAGCCATTGCCCTATGCCGAAAATTTTTTGGAGCCGTATATGGATAGCGAAACACTGCACCTGCACTACACCTATCACCATGGCGGGGCTACAAAGGCCGCCAATACCGATCTTAAAAAAATAAAGGAAGCCTTGAGTGCAAATAACCTTGAAACGGTTGACTACTGGACAAAAAAATTATCCTATCATTTATCATCACATATTTTACATTCAATTTTTTGGACCAACCTCTCTAATAAAGCAACCTTGCCCAAAGGTGACTTATTAAAAAGAATTGAAAAAGATTTTGGCAGCTACGATTTATTAAAAACCTATTTAGCACAAACCTCTAAAAATGTAGATGGCAACGGCTGGGGTATTTTAGGCTACCAGCCTTATACCGATAAGCTTACCATTATGCAATGCGAAAATCATGAAAAGATTACTCAATGGGGTGTTATTCCATTATTGGTGATAGATGTGTGGGAGCACTCGTATTATTTAAAATACAAAAACAAAAGGGCCGATTTTGTAGATGCCTTGTTTAACATCATCCATTGGGATAACGCCGCTCAACGGCTGGATGATGCCATAAAGCTTACCAAGTAAATCGGCAATGGCGTACAGGCAATACAGCGATTATACCACTTCGCCTTCAATATCGTAATCGTAGGCTTTGGTTATTTTTACTTGTACAAAATCGCCGGGTTGCAGGCGTTTTTTGGAGTGTACAATTACTTCGTTATCCACCTCCACACTGTCAAACTCGGTACGGCCAAGGTATCGGCCGGCTTCTTTTTTATCAATTATTACCTTAAAGGTTTTGCCAACTTTTTCCTGGTTTTTTTCGAGGCTTATTTCTTGCTGTACTTCCATTATCTCCTGCGCCCTTTCTTCTTTTTCTTCGGCGGGTATATCATCGGCCATATCATAAGCGCTGGTGCCCTCCTCGTGGCTGTAGGTAAAAGTGCCCACCCTGTCGAAACGCATTTTTTGTAAAAAGGTTTTTAGCTCCTCCACATCATCCCTTGTTTCGCCCGGAAAACCCGTAATTAATGTAGTGCGTATGCAAATATTGGGCAGCTTGTACCGGATGGCGCCAATTAAATCTTCCATTTCTTCCCGGGTTATCTGGCGTTTCATCAGCCTCAGCATATTGTTGGCCGCATGCTGCAGAGGCATATCCAGGTAATTGCAAATATTATCCCGCTCTTTAATGGCATCAATAATATCCATCGGAAATTTAGAGGGGTAGGCATAGTGCAGCCTTATCCACTCCAGCCCTTTTACATCGGCCAGGGCATGCAGCAGTTTGGGCAGCTCTCTTTTTTTATAAATATCCAGGCCATAATAGGTAAGCTCCTGCGCTATCAGCATTACCTCTTTTACGCCACGGTCTACCAGTCGTTTGGCTTCGTCTACCAGCGATTCTATTGGGCGGCTTACGTGTTGCCCACGCATTAGGGGTATGGCACAAAAGGCGCAAGTGCGGTTGCAGCCTTCGCTTATCTTCATATAAGCATAATGCTGTGGGGTGGCCAATAGGCGTTCGCCAATTAGCTCGGCTTTATAATCGGCTTCAAATTGTTTTAATATCAGTGGCAGCTCCATGGTGCCAAAGTAGGCATCCACTTCGGGTATTTCGGCCTCCAGGTTGTTTTTGTAGCGCTCACTCAGGCAGCCGGTAACATACACTTTATCCAGCTTGCCACGGCGCTTTAGCTCTACCTGGTCTAGTATGGTATTGATACTTTCTTCTTTGGCTTTTTCAATAAAGCCGCAAGTGTTTACAATTACAATATTATGGTCACGCTTGCTGTTTTCATGCACCACATCAATTTCATTGGCAGCCAGCTGTCCGCTCAGCACCTCACTATCTACCATATTTTTGCTGCAGCCCAGCGTAATAATATTTACCTTATCCCGGTGTAGTTTTTTTGTCTTCATAAATAATGTGGGCAAAGGTAATAAGTTTACAATGGATGGTTGTTTTTTACGCTGCCCGCCTTTTTTTGCCATTGATGTATAATAGGGTGTAAGATGTAATAAGTATCTGCTCAAATGCTTATCTTCAACAGCATTAATAACACGCTAACCAATCGATTGTATGTCAAACAACAACCGCCGTAAATTTTTACAACAAATTGGCGCCACCAGCCTGTTAATGGCTGCCGGCCCCCTGCAAAGCATGGCTGCTAAAGAAAAAGCCGAAGAAAGAACCATTTTTTACCAAAAAAATATTGCTGCCAACGATACCATACGCCTGGCGGTTATTGGCTTTGGTATACAGGGCCATTACGATTTAATGACGGCCCTTAAAGTGCCGGGGGTACAGCTGGTAGCCATTTGCGATTTGTATACCGGCCGGTTGCAAAATGCTAAAGAGCTGTATGGCGATAGCCTGTTTACCACCCGTAATTACCAGGAGGTATTGCAGCGTAAAGATGTGGATGCGGTAATAATTGCCACCAGCGATAACTGGCATGCCCGTATTACCATCGAGGCATTAAAAAGTGGCAAAGCCGTGTACTGCGAAAAACCGATGGTGCACAAAATATCCGAAGGGGCTGGGGTAATAGCTGCCCAGCAAAGCACGGGCAAAATATTGCAGGTAGGCAGCCAGCGGGTAAGCAGTATCGTATATAAAAAAGCGCAGGAGTTATTGGCCGCCGGCGAAATTGGTAAACTTAATATGGTAAATGCGGTAAACGACCGGCAGAGTGCCATTGGTGCCTGGCAATACACCATGCCCAACGATGTAAGCCCCGAAACCACCCTGTGGGATAAATATATTGAGGGTATGGGCAAGCGCTCTTTTGATGCCAAACAATTTTTTTGGTGGCGCAATTACAAAGATTTTGGTACCGGCGTAGCCGGTGATTTATTTGTACACCTGTTATCGGGCACACACCTCATCACCAACTCTACCGGGCCTAATAAAATATTTTCATCGGGCCAGTTATCGTACTGGAAAGATGGCCGGGATGTACCAGATGTAATGACGGGTATTGTACAATATCCTGATACCGCAGCGCATGCTGCCTTTCAGCTTACGCTGCAGGTAAACTTTATCAGCGGTACCGGTGGTGGCGAATCGATAAAACTGGTAGGCGACCAGGGCGCTATGGAAATAACGGGCCGCAGCGTAAAAGTAAAACGCAGCATCATGCCCAAGGCACCGGGCATTGGTGGGTACGATGCCCTGTTTACCTATCCTAAAGAGATGCAGCAATCGTTAAAAGATGCCTACGAAAAACAATGGACGGCAGATGACAGGCGCCGGCAGATGAAAGAAGACATTAATTTTTCGGCACCGGCGGGGTATGATGAACACCTGGATCATTTCACCAATTTTTTTGATGCTGTACGCAGTGGCAAAACACCGGTGGAGGATGCAGTATTTGGGTTTAGGGCTGCCGCACCGGCACTGGCTTGTAACCAAAGTTATTTTGACAAACAAATTATACACTGGGATCCTGATAAAATGAAACTGGTAAAATAATCGCTCCACAACACCGGCTGCCAACTAAGCAGCCGGTTTTTTATTGTGCAGGATACAGCTCAATTATGGCTTTAAAAAAATCTCTACAACAACTGTATAGATGCCGCTATTAATGCTTTGCCGGTAGTGCAGCATCTTTGTACAGTAGTTGTTCAATATCCAAATAAAAACTGAAACCTATGAATTATCCGCATGTATCCGATGAAAAGTTGCTGCAGTTTTACCTGTGTAACAGCCCTGCAGCACTGGCCACTTTAACCGACCTGTATAAAGACAAAATATACAGTACCATTTTTTTAATGGTGCAGGATAAGCATGTGGCGGAAGAAATTTTCAGGGATGTATTTATTACCTTGATTAACCAGCAGATGGCGGGCAAAACCCCTGCCGAAGGCAATTTTATTAAATGGGCCGTACAAATAGCACAACAGTTATGTGTGGAGTACAGCCGGCAAAATGTACTGGCACGGGTAATGGAGCCGGGCAGCGAAAAAAGCCATAGACCATCTGCTGGTTTTAATGTATCTGCCTTAAGCAGCCATGCTACCTATTACGATTGCCACAGCAAAATACGGGATATGATTAACCTGCTGCCCGAGCAGGAGAGAGAAGTAATAGCCCTTAGCCATTATGGTGGCGTGGGTTTTAGAGATATTGCCGAGCGCATGAAATGCAGCCTTACCACTGCCCTCGACTTAATGAAAAATGGCCTTGCTAACCTGAGACGAATGATGCTGGAAAAAGAAATGGTACTGGGGTAGGGTAGTAGTTACATCCCGCTATACTACTACCTGCTCCAGCCTTTTTAAATACTGCTTGTTAAAGCGGGCGCCCAGCCCCGGCTGTTCTGGTAAGCTTATTTGCCCGGTATTGCTGTAGCAAATACCTCCCTCCACCGGATCTTCTACAAACATCAGCGGCGTATCAAAATCGCAGTGTATAATTTGTGGGCTGCTATGCGCTAGGTGTGCTGCTGCCGTAAAGGCCAGCCTCGATTCTAAAAAACCACCCAACTGTATCTTAATATCGTGTTGTGCTGCCAGTGCAATGATTTTTTCTGCCCTAAAAATCCCCGACGATTTACCCAGCTTTACATTAAAATAATCGCAGGCATTTAATTGCCACAGCCGTTGGGCATCATGCTCATCGCAGCAGCTTTCGTCGGCCATTATTTTTATGGGGCTTTGTTTTTTTATAAGGGGCAGCTCCATAAAATTCCAGCGGGGTATAGGCTCTTCGCAATGCTGGATATTTAATGGCGCTAAAGCATTTAATATGTCAATGGCATCGGCCGTATTCCATCCCTGGTTGGCATCTATGCGTATGGGTATTTGCATGCCCACAGCTGCCCTTATTTGTTGCATCCGCTCAATATCAGCCGCTTTGCTGCCACCTAGTTTTACTTTTATTACCTGGAAACCCCTTGCTTTAATATCAGCAGCATCTGCCGCCATTTTTGCCGCAGGGTTGAGGCTTACGGTATAATCGGTTACCAGCACTTTATCAATACTGCCGCCTAAAAATTGGTACAAGGGCAATCCGGCATATTGGGCAGCAATATCGTACAGGGCCATATCAAAAGCACTTTTAATGCTGCTGTTGGCATATATCAGGCTGTTCATTTTTTGATGGCAGCCCGCAATATCCAGTGCATCCATGCCTTTTAAAGCAGTGGCCAGGTAGCTGCCTACCAGCATACCGGTTTGCATACTTTCGCCATTAATGGTCATAAAGGGGCTGCACTCGCCCTGCCCGCTGATGCCTTTATCCGTATGTATTATTACAATTACATTTTCGGCATGGGTTAAGGGGCCCAGCGAAATAATAAAGGGCTCTTTCAATTTTATTTTTGAGGCATACAGCTCAATGGATTGTATAGTAACGGGTGCTTGCATAGCAATTAATTTGCGGCTGCAAAATAGCAGGATTGTTTGAGTTTGCAAGCGGTATAACCAGCAGCAACACTTACCATTGCTATTTTAATTTGCTAAACCATTTAGTATTATTATTTTTGAAACTGGATGTACGCAATTGTAGATATAGAAACCACGGGTGGGTATGCAGCAGCAAATGGCATTACCGAAATTGCCATTTATATACATGATGGGCAACGGGTGCTGCAGCATTTTGAAACATTGATTAATCCCAATCAATCCATACCAAGATACATTCAATCGCTTACCGGCATTACCGATTTAATGGTACAGGATGCACCACAGTTTGATGAAGTGGCCGAAACCATTGCCAGTCTGCTGGCCGATAAAGTTTTTATAGCACACAATGTAAACTTTGATTACTCCTTTGTAAAGCATCATTTAAAAGCGGCTGGTTATGAGCTTAACAGTAAAAAGCTGTGTACGGTAAGGCTTAGCCGAAAAGTTTTTCCGGGCTTGCCCTCTTACAGCCTGGGTAATTTATGCCGCTCCCTGCACATTGATATTGATAACCGCCACAGGGCTGGTGGCGATGCTAAAGCTACCGTACAATTGCTGGAGCATTGCCTGGCTAATAACGGAGATTTGCATATACAGCAGATGCTTAAACGCTCCAGTGCCGATCAGTGGCTGCCCATGCAGTTGGGTAAAAAAGATATTGATGCCCTGCCCGGCTGCCCGGGTGTATATTATTTTTTAGATGCAAAAGATAAGGTGGTATATGTGGGCAAAGCGGTAAACATACGCAAAAGGGTAAGCAGCCATTTTACCCATAACGACCCCGACCGTAAAAGGCAAAATTTTTTACGTACCATACACAAAGTAAAACACAAAGCCTGTGCTACAGAGTTGGAAGCATTGGTGCTGGAAAGCGCTGAAATTAGAAGGCTATGGCCAAAGTTTAATGTAAGCCAAAAGCAGCCCCAGCAAAAATATGCCCTGTACATGTTTGAGGATGCCCGGGGCTACCTGCGGCTGGCTATTGATAAAAAGAAAAAACATTTTCCGGCATTGTACAATTTTAATTTACTGCACGAGGGTATGGTAATGCTTCGTAAAATGGTGGAGGAGTTTGACCTCCACGAAAAGTTATGCTTTATAGATAAAACTGCTTTTACCGATAAGGATATAGCCTTCATAGATCCGCCACAGGTATACAACGGAAAAATAAGGCGGGCGCTGGATGCCCTTAATGAGCAGCTGCCAACGTTTGCCGTGGTGGATACCGGCATAAAGGAAAACGAAAAACTATGCCTGCTGGTAGAAAGGGGTAGTTTTTGGGGTATGGGCTATGTAGCCGCCGCACAGCCGCTGCCCGGCATCAGCGAATTAAAAAATCTATTGCAGCCCTATGCCGATAACGATACCATCCGCAATAGTATTTATGCCTTTGTAGCGCAATATCCCGAAAAGCGCTTTGCCCTATCTTAGTTTACCATACATTTTATCACCGCCATGTTAGCGGCAGGTACATCTTCCTCAGCTTCCATTTTACAGTTTACCATAATCCTGTCAAAAACTAATGCCCTGTATTTCAGCTAAAAAAGTTTTAATACGGTTAAGCCGCTGAAAGCAAATACGCTGGCCCGATTGGGTGCTTTCGGCAAACAGGCAAATTGGTAATGCATTTATAACTATGTAGTAAGGTTTTAGCAGGGTAAACTTTATTTTTTATTTGCCCCTGCACCGTTAAATTCGCAGCCCAAATTTTTATAGATATGATGAGTGAACTGGTACAGCCCATTGCGGCTAAATTAAACCTGAAGCCTGCACAGGTATTAGCAGTGCTTAATTTGTTTGATGAGGGCGCCACCATCCCCTTTATAGCCCGGTATCGTAAAGATAAAACTGGTGCAATGGACGAAGTGCAGATACAGCAGGTACAAGATGAGGCAAAGTTTTTAAAAGAGTTTAATGAGCGTAAAACCTTTATACAAAAAACCATTACCGAGCAGGGAAAAATGACGGAAGCCCTGCAGGATAAATTAGATACTGCCACTACATTGGCCGGGCTTGAAGATATTTACCTGCCCTACAAACCCAAGCGCAAAACAAAGGCTCAAACAGCTAAAGAAAACGGGCTGGAGCCACTGGCAATACTGCTGCTGCAGCAAAATGATATAGATGTAACAGCCGCTGCCGCTGCCTGCATTACCGATGTGGTGGCAGATGCCGATGCTGCCTTGCAAGGTGCACGGGATATTATTGCCGAGATGATTAATGAAGATGCACAGGTAAGGGCAAAGTTGCGCCATATGTTTGAGCAGCAAGCTACGCTGCAGAGTAAAATTGTACCCGATAAAGAAACCGAGGGTATTAAATACAAAGACTATTTTGACTATAGCGAGCTGGTAAGCAAAGTGCCCTCTCACCGCATACTGGCCGTACTGCGTGGTTTTTTAGAAGGCTATTTACGCATGGCCATTGCCCCGCCGGAAGAGCTGGCACTTGAGCTGGTAGAGGCATTGTATATAAAGGGGCATAACAGTTGCACCGATCATATCCGCAGGGCTATTAAAGATGCCTACCGCCGCTTGCTGCAGCCAAGTCTTGAAACAGAGTATCGCAGCAGCTTAAAAACAAAGGGCGACGAAGATGCCATCAATGTATTTGCCGAAAACCTGCGCCAGCTGTTGTTAAGCTCACCACTGGGCAGCAAAAGGGTATTGGCCATCGACCCCGGCTATCGTACCGGGTGCAAGGTGGTATGCCTCAACGAAAAGGGCGACTTGCAAAAAACCGATCTTATTTTTCCGCATGAAAATAACCGGGTGATGGCGGAAGAAATAAAAATAAAAAACCTTGTACAACAATACGGCATACAAGTATTTGCTATTGGCGATGGTACCGCCGGCAGAGAAACCGAGCAGTTTATAAAAAAACTCAACCTGGGGTTGCCCATATTTTTGGTAAACGAAGATGGGGCCTCTGTTTACTCAGCCTCCGAAACAGCCCGCCAGGAATTTCCTAACGAAGATGTTACGGTAAGGGGCGCCGTTAGTATTGGCCGCAGGTTGATGGATCCGCTGGCAGAGCTGGTAAAGATAGACCCCAAGAGTATTGGCGTGGGCCAATACCAGCATGATGTAAACCAATTTAGGCTAAAAGAAAAACTGGATGCCACCGTGGTGAGTTGTGTAAACAATGTGGGGGTAAACTTAAATACGGCCAGCAAACACCTGCTAAGCTATGTAAGCGGTATTGGCAGTACCATTGCTGATAATATTATTAAACACCGAAACGAAATAGGCAAATTTACCAATCGTAAGCAACTGCTGGATGTGCCGAGGCTGGGCAATAAGGCGTATGAGCAATGCGCTGGTTTTTTACGCATAAAAAATGGCGACGATATGCTGGATGATAGTGCCGTACACCCTGAAGCTTATAGCGTGGTGCAGCAAATAGCAAAAGACCTTCAGGCAGATATTAAAAGCATAGTGGGTAACGAGGGCTTGCTAAAAAATGTGGATGCAAAAAAGTATGCCACCGAAACAATTGGTGAGCTAACCATTAAGGATATATTAAACGAATTAAAAAAACCAGGGCTCGATCCTCGGGCTGAGGCACAGGCTTTTGAGTTTGCCAATATTTACAGCATTGATGATGTAAAAGTGGGTATGGAAGTACCCGGCGTGGTAACCAACCTTACCCGTTTTGGTGCCTTTATAGATATTGGCGTAAAGCAGGATGGGCTGGTGCATGTAAGCGAAATAGCCCATACTTATATTACCGACCCCGGCGAAGTACTTAAGCTAAACCAACAGGTAAAAGTAAAAGTGCTGGAGGTGGATGCACAGCGTAAGCGAATTTCGCTGTCGGTAAAGCAAACGCAACCGGCGCCGGCTGCCGGGCAACGCAGGCAGCAGCATGGGCAGGCGCAACCCAAAAACAACCCGCCAAAACCAGTAAACATGACGGATGCGCTGGCAGCGCTTAAGCAAAAATTTGGTAAATAATACAAGTACTTTGTATACCCGGCGGTTCATCTTAACAGGTGAACCGCTTTTTTTGCACTGCCTCAAAATGTTAAAAAATACTTAAGCAGGTTGTATTTGAATGCTACCCGTTTACCAGCCTGATTTATTTACTTTTTTTTGCACTGCAGGCAACCTGCTATTACCAAATGGTATTTGTATAGTAAATCAACTGCAGCGGCAATACATTTATGGATACGGCACAATTAATACAGGAAGCAAAGGGAGGTAGCATGGCTGCACAAAAATGCCTGTACGATGCATGGGCTGCCAAAATGATGCTGGTAGGCTTGCGTTACATGAAAAATGAGCAGGATGCCGAAGAGGCCATGCTGGATGGTTTTTATAAATTTTTTAATCACCTGCAGGGCTTTACCTATCACAACGATGCCGCATTGTATGGCTGGCTTAAAAAGATTATGGTAAATGAGTGCCTGCTGCGGTTGCGAAAAAAAAATGTATTTACCATTGTGTCAGAAGAAGCTGCAGCGGCGGTAACACTGGATGAAAATGCCCTGGCAGCTTTATCGGCTAAAGAAATATTAAACCTGGTAGTACAGCTGCCAGTAGGCTACCGTACGGTATTTAACTTGTATGTGCTGGAAGGGATGGAACATAAGCAAATTGCAGCACTGTTGGGTATTACAGAGGGTACCTCCAAATCTCAATTAAGCAAGGCAAGGGTATTACTTCAAAAAAAATTATTAAACGATGCACCAGGATATGCAAGGCAACAATCAAAATAGCCGCAGCTGGATACACCGCCTGCAGGATGAAACCAAGTTTGCACCCGGCGAGCTGCCAGATACCAGCCGTGGATGGCAACAATTGCAACAAAGGTTGCAGCCTGCCCGTAAAAAAAATACTGGCTGGTACTGGATGGCGGCTGCCATGCTGGCTGCTCTGCTTATACTGCTGCCCGTCTTATTTAAATCATCCAAAAATAATTTACCAGCAGTGTTAACAACTGCTAGCGGCAAAGTATATACTGCTGATACAGCAAGCCATCGCAGCATTGTTGTACCTGTTGTACAGCCTGTGTTGGCAACAGCTGTTTACCAAAAACCTGTTTTAAAATTACCCCGGCAACAGGTGCAGGTGGTTAATACTACAGTAACTACTTTACACCCGTATAAAACTGCTCAGCTTGCTGCCATTGAAATAAAGCCTGTATTATTGCCGGCCGTAGCAAGCAATACGGCTGCTGCCCTTGTGCAAACAGCACCAACAAAACCTGCGCTAAAAGTGGTGCACATAAATGAGCTGGGCGAAAAAAATATACCACAGCATAACAAAACAGCAACAGATTATGGCGCCATCCTGGTAGGTGTATCCAGCTATCATCCATCGGTTGCAGCAAAAGTACCTGCTGGCATTATTGTACCACTTACTCCTAACAAAACAACTACTTCAAACTAGTATAATCATGAAAAAAACACTTGTGTTACTATTGCTGGTAACAAGCATCCAGCAGCATTTGTATGCCCAAAATAAAAAAGCAGATCAGTGGTTTTCGATACCCGAAGAGGTTGTAATTAACCGCCGCTTTTTTATCGACCTTGATAAAGGAAACAGCCTTAAGATTGAAATGACGGATATTACAGAGCTGGCCGCCGCCCAAAATATTGATGCGGTATTGCAGGGTTTTTTAACGGATATAGCCGCCCTTGGCGATTCGTTTGCAAATCCGCTTACTGCTAAACGGGTAGATTACCTGGTAGATGATAAAGGCAGAAAGAAAATACGGTTTCAGCAATTTGCACCTAAGGGCAATAGTTTCCTGGTAAATAATGGCGAGCTGGCAGCATTAAAAACAGAGCAGGATACCATTTGTATTATCGTGGCTGCAGTAAACGCACCACCGCCGCAAGACCTTGTAAGCCATGCAAGCAAGCGGTACTATCAATACACTTTTTATTTAAATGATGTAAAAGATTTGGAGCTGCTGTTTAAAAATAACCTGCTGAGCGAAAAACTAAACTCTTTGCAAAATAATTATAACAGCAGCTGGAAGAGGGTGCCCGGCACCGATAGTTACCAGCTTACAAAAGACAATGGTGTCACTGCTAACCGCCCAAAAGGTTATGGCACCCGGCAGGGGCGTGACTTTGTTACCCTGCTGGCCACCGCCAATATTCAAAATTATAAAAACTACTTTGTGCCTTCTTTTAGCGTAGGTGCCCGCTTTACACTGGCCAATAGTGCCCGAACGTTTAAAAGAGAGATTGGCTTATACTGGGAGCCCAATTTTATATTTACCCGGGATGCTGCTGGTAAGCTGCAAACACAGCGCAATGATTTTGTTACGCTTACTTTTTCGCAGGGAGGTATTACCGAGCATGATCCTGCAAAACCATTTTTGTTCAGCGCCGATTTTTCGCTGGGCTGGCTGCAGCGCCGTAAAGGAGAGGTATTTGATAAAAATACTTTCAGGCTTGGGATAGGAAAAATACAAATGCAAAAAACTACGGTAGAGCCATGTTTATATTTCAACAACTTTTTTAAAGGGGTAACACCGGGCATCCGGTTGTGCCAGTACTTTTAAAAAGAAGATTATGCTTAAAAGCGTTGTGCAGCAGTACAGCGCTTTTTTATTATCATTGATGTGTAAGCCAATGTAATTATCTATGCTGTATAGCAGCTGATGGATGCAGTTGTTACAGGCTCGGCTGCTACTGCTTGCTTATTGTATATGTAGTTTTAAAACACTTAAAAAATCTTGCCTGCTTATCATTACAGCACCCATGCTTTGCAGGTGTTGGCTATATATTTGGCAATCTATCAATACCACACCTTGGGTTTGCAACTGCCGTACGTAGCTGATAAAAGCAAATTTGCTGGCATTGCTTTTTTTGCTAAACATGCTTTCGCCAAAAAAAATATTACCCAGTTTTATCCCATAAAGTCCGCCTGCCAGCTCGCCATTATGCCAGGCTTCTGCACTGTGGGCATAGCCCTGCTGGTGTAATTGCAGGTAAGCATTTTTTATTGATGGGGTTATCCAGGTACCATCCTGGCCTGGCCGGTAAATTGTTTTGCAATGCTCAATCACTTGTTCAAATGCCTGGTTGTGGGTAAAAGTAAATTGATGCTTATTCATTACCTGCTGCATCGTTTTTGAAACTACCAGCATATCCGGAAGTAGCACAAAACGAGGGTCGGGGCACCACCACATAATAGGCTCGTGCTGGCTGTACCAAGGAAAAATACCATTGCGATATGCCAGCAATAATCGCTCTTGCCTCAAATCGCCACCAATGGCCAACAGGCCATCAGCATCTGCTTCGCTTGCTGGTGGAAAATACAACTCCTGTGTGTTTAGTAAAAACATTTACTAAAATAGCATATAATGCTGTATGCTGGGCGTAGCTATACAGGTATCAGAACCTGTAGTGTACTGCCTGTGGCAGCGGGCTCAAAAAAATCTGCCTTGCCATTTAGTTGGTTGGTTATTTGCTTTAGGGCCGAAAATTGGCATCGCTTTTTATTATTATCAGGCAATTGCCCGTTATTGCGGATAACCACTTGTATTGCCTCGTTAATGTTTACCGATATCCATACTTTTTTTATGCTGCTGCTTTTGGTAATTACAAGCAGGTATTCATCTATAATTCGGTATACAGCCAGGCGTTTGTTGGCTTCAATAATTGTTTCGTCGCCCAGCAGGCTGTATTGCACTTGTATGGGGTACAGTAGCTCACATTTAAGGGCTATTTGTTCAATGGCGTTTTGCAAATATTTTTGTTCACAGGATACGGTTGTTTCTTGATACAGTTTTTTCACCTCCTCAATAGCAAGGGTAATATTTTGCCTGCTTTTTTCAACTAGTTCGGCTTGCATGTTTTGGTTGGTTTGTGCAATGCCCAGGTATAAATTAGTACAGGCCAGTATTTGATTGATGTTTTCCCTTAGGGCAGCAGCAATATTATCTCTTTCTTGTTGTTTTATTTTTATTACGGCGTTTTGTATTTTTTTGCCGTGTATCTCTTTTTCATTTTTTAGTTTTTCTGCCAGGGCCCTTTTGTCGCTTACATCTTTTATGTCTGCAAGCCTGGCCGGTTGCCCATTAAAATATATAGGAGACAGGGTGAGTTGTACCGAAAAAGCTTTACCATCTTTTCGATGGTGTTTAGATTTAAGGGTTATGGGGCCCGGCCTTTCTTCCACCAGTTTTACCCTTTTTTGCAACTGCTCTTTTGATTTATTTACTTTAAGATGAAGTGCGGATAAGCCAATCATTTCGGTATGCCGGTAGCCATATAATTTAAGGGCAGCATCATTGGCATCAAGTATGCTGCCTGCTGGCGAAAAAATTATTTTCGGAAAACTGCTTTGGGCAAACAGTGGATTAAAATTGTTTTTATCGATATACCGCCGGGTAAGGGTTGGCGTCGTTTGTAGTTTGCCGGGTAATTGTTGTTGATTAATGACCATTAGTGATGCAATATGTGCCGCTAGTTTTTGCAACATTTGTTGTTGGCAATTGGTAATGCTGTTGGGTTGATGATCTATTACACAAATGGCGCCCAGGTAAAAACCAGTTTTTGATATAATAGGTGCCCCGGCATAAAAGCGCAGGTTAAAACTGCCTGTAACAAGAGGGTTGCCATAAAAGCGCTGGTCTTTATGGGTATCTGCTATCATAAATACACCTTGTTGTGCAAAAGCGTGACTGCAAAAGGAAGCCTCCCTGTACAGTTGAGCATAGGGTATATTTAGTTTAGATTTAAACCATTGCTTGTCTTTATCAACCAGGCTGATAAAGGCGGTGGGGCAGCCACATAATTGTGCTGCAATTTCCAGTAAGCCATTATAAACTTCGTCTTCAGCATTGCTAGTTGGCTTATGGGCAAAATGGTTTTGCAAAGTTAACCCGTTATCGGGGAGTAGTGGTGTGGTTTGCATTGCTGGGATATTGGTATGAGGTAGCTGCAAATTATAGGAAATGACTATGTAGCGTAATTACTACTAATCAATGTTATTAACCGCAAACCTTTGCGGAAGCGTTATTGGAGATAATTAGAAATTTTACTACAAGTAAAAAAGCGTTATTGGGCTGTTACCTCGATGGTAGCATTGATAGAGCGCTCTGTAATAGCATCGCACATGGGCTTTAAGGCGGGGTAGCTGCCCTGTTTTACAGCATATTTGCCTTTGCTGTCTATAATAATGGCACACTGTTCGGCCTGTTCTGCAGAGTGGCCGCAAATTTCAACCAATGCCTGTATCACCCAGTCAAATGTATTTACATCATCATTCCAAACAATTAAAGCACAGGTTTCGTCGGCAAGTGTGAGGGTATCTGTGTCAAAATCTGGTTGTATGTTTTTTTGTGTGTTCATAACGATGGTTACAAAAATAACAGAAATAATTTTCCATCAAAGTAATCTAAGGGCTTCTTCCTGTAAAAAAACAGCCAATTGTATAATGATTCAACATTTTACCCTGCCGTTTAAAATATTTTTATAAAAAATAATCTTATGCAACAATTCAGGCATCAAAATTGTCAAAAGATTAAACCATATATAGTATAAACATTTTTTACCGGGTATCGATTATTTATGCGGCTTAATTTAAAACGTAAAGGAGAGGAGCAAACAGGCATGGCCCGGCAGCAGGCAGTGGTATTGCCGTTGCATGCACCCAACCGCAGCCTCGATTTTCTGGTAGATCTTGTGGATGCCATTCGCCCTGATAATGCCCGGGATATTCAGCAGGCGGAGTTACGTTTTAAAGCCCTGCTTTACCAGGTAAGCCAGGATAAAACTTCGCTTTTTTCGTTACGCAAGGCTTTGTTAAGCCAGTTTATTAAAACCAATATTATTACGGCCCTTACCGAAAGTGGTATTGTAAGCAGCCGTGGTTTTGTGCAAGAACTGATGGGTAAGCTTAAGCATAAACTGCTGCCCGAATTATTACCAGCGGATAATTTTTTGTATGTCATCAATAAAGTGTTTCATAAAAAAACAGATCATATTTGGGTAGATGGAGTAGATACGGCTTTGTGGATTCAGTTTTTTGAAATGCTGGGCATACAAATAAATCTTACCGAATCGGCACTTATTGGCCAGTTGCAGCAATCGTTGCAGGTATTAAGTTACCGCATTACCACATTAGGCTTAGAAAAAGAAGTAACGCAGCGGTACGAAAATTTTCAGGATGCAGTATATCCTTTTGTAGAGCAAAGCAGGCTTGTAAACGAATATGTTTTTAGAAACAAGCCGGGTGCAGATGCAGCCGAACAGCGGATGCTGTTTGCCAATATTACCGAGGCGTTGCACAATTGTAACCAAAGCATACAGTGGGTACGAGACCAGCGCATTGCCTACGGGGTATCGCTGGCACAAACCTATATTATTACCCGTCTGCAGCAAATGATTAACCGCATGTTTATTATACTGGATGTGCTGGATATGGACAATGCATTTAATACCGAGCGGTTTGTAACCTATTTTAAAACGGTGGTGCACAACGAAAACCGGAAAAATTCGGTTAAAGAATTTTTAAGTGAAAATACAGGTTACCTGGCCTATCAAATAGCCGAACATGGCGGCCGTACCGGCGAAAAATTTATTACCACTACCCGTGCAGAGTTTTGGCGAATGTTTAGGAGTGCTGCCGGGGGCGGCATCATCATCTCATTTATAGGTATTATTAAAAACTTGTTGGGTAAAATGGCGGTAGCCCCTTTTTGGCAGGGATTTTTATACAGCGCTAATTACTCGTTGGGGTTTATTTTAATACAAGATACTGGCTCAACACTTGCAACCAAACAACCGGCCTACACAGCCAATAACGTGGCTAGTTCGTTTGATGCACAAAAATCAAGGGAGCAGCCCGACCTGCGTAACCTTGCCATCACCATTGGCCGGGTGAGCCGTACACAGCTGGCTTCTTTTGCAGGCAACCTGCTGGTGGTTTTTCCGCTTACCTACTTGCTTGCAATGCTTTTTTTCTTTGCCACCGGCACTATGATTGCCACGGGCAGTGCGGCACAAAAATTATTAACCGATCAGCAACCCTTACATAGCCTTGCATGGTTGTATGCCTGTTTTACAGGATTCTTTTTGTTTGCCAGCGGGCTTATATCTGGTTGGGTAGAAAACTATGTAGTATACGGTAAAGTGGGTGAGCGCCTGCGTAACTCCCGGTCGTTTAAATATGGCTTTAGCGAAAAACGCCGGTATAAAATCATCCATTATATCGAAAATAATCTAGGGGCGCTGGTGGGCAATATTGCATTGGGTTTCTTTTTGGGTATGGCAGGCTTTATTGGTAAAACATTTGGGTTGCCTTTTGATATCAGGCATATTACCATTTCTGCTGCTAACACCGCTATCGGCTTTTTTGGGCTGGGCGATGCTGTTAGTACAAGGCAAATATTGTACACATTATTTGGCGTAATGGGTATTGGTTTTATAAACTTTGCCGTAAGCTTTGGGCTTGCCTTTTATGTGGCTGTTAAAAGCCGGGGCATTCATCTTAAAGACTATCCTGAGTTTGCAGGTATCCTTTGGCGGTATTTTAAAAAGTATCCTAAAGATTTTATTAAAGCACCTGTTAGCAGAACAGCCTCTCAACTTACTTAGTGGCTAATTCAAAGGCGTGTTAAGGGTTGACCTTGCCATGCGTACATCCCTGTCGTACACAGCTTCTACATACAGCTCATAATATTGTGGCTCTTTAGGTATGGGTAATGAGATAGAAGTGCCTTCTCCAATTTTTTTGATAAACATGGTAATGCCGTAGCGGTCTACCCTTACCATATACCATTCAAATTTGTAATTTCTAAAAGCATCGTTGTACAAACTCCATTGGGTGCTGTCTTTACGCAGCATAATGTGGTAGGTAAGCTGTTCGTTTACTTTGGTAAGCTTTAGTGGTTTTAAAATTTTTATTTCCGGTATAGGGGATGATCCCATGTAGTTGGCCGTCCAGGTATTATTAACAATCCTGTAAAAATCTTTTCTTCTGCCATCAAGATCCAGCAACCCGTTAAGGGTAATGTAATCAGTATTTTCAATATCCTGCCATGCAGGTACAGTACCGGCTTTTTTTATGGCAGGCAAATGCTTCCACAGTTCGGGAGGTACTTTGCCCCAGGCCATGCCGGCCTGCAGCGGTTTTTTTAATCCCTCAATATACTTGGTGGTGGCGGTAAGCAGGCAAGTGTTTATCTGTGGTACATAAGTACGGTAAAGATTAAATCTTTTTTCTCCTTTACTATCCCAGTTTAAATCGGTTACAATGGGCCGGGTGGTATCGAGGGCCCTTATTTGGTTGCACAAATCCTGCAGCCAAACCAAGTATTTGTTTTGGTATACAAATAAGCCGGGCTTATAGGTTTCATTTTCAAGGTTAAACAGTTGGTCGTCTCCAATATTCCATGCAATAATATTTTTGCGATGATTGTTTTTGCGGATGATATGCAGGATGCGTAGCTTCTCGGCATTTGATTGCAGCGGATCATCCACTACCGCCGGTGATAACTGCACGGCCAACCGGGCTATCAGCCGAATACTATTTTTTTTGAGAATGGTACCCAGTACATCATCGTAAAAACCAGGCATGGTACGTTCAATGGTATTTACCCCAATTTTTTTAATGGCCACAATATCTGCTTCCAGCGTTTTTTGGGTCATGGTATGGCGGTTTCTAAACCAGTAGTATCCTTTATCATACACCATTGCTTTAATGCTGTCGGGCCAGTAATAACGGCTGCTGGTAACATCCTTGGGTTTTGATACGCTGCTGCCGGATAGTTCGTTTACGAGGCTGTTGCTTGGCAGCGATTGTAAAACCAGGCTGCTGTTAATACTATAGCCCTGGTTATTGTTATAGGCGGTGTTGCTAATTACCAGCGATTTTATCTCGTTAAAACTAGTGTCAATATTGGCAGGTATCCTTTTCCACCAGTTAGCTTTATCTGCCGATAAGGAGCCGGCTTCTGTAATCATTACAGGCAGGCCTGCTTGAAATATTTTGGTTTGATGATAAGGATTATAGCGCATGTAAAAACTGCCTGTTGCTTCTGTTTCGCCACGGTAGCTGCTATTGTTTGTATTATCTACAATGCTTACGCCCAACCAGTCGGCATATGCCGAGCCCGGAAAAAAATCTTCTACCATTGCAGGGTTTACAGGGTTCCATATCCAAATTACTTTATGGGCGCCGGCATCCTCAAATAGCTGGTGCAGGTGTTTCCATGCCGCAATGTATTGCAATGGGTTGGTGTTGCTGTACAAGTAAGCCTGTTGCTGAATGTTAAAGCCAGTAAATGATGGACGTAAAAAAACGGGTTTATTTAAGCTGGCCAATTGGTTAGCTACCTGGCTGATGGCAGCATCCATATTGCCCGAATTGATGGCTAAAAGCAATCCTTCGGCAGGGCCGGTACTATCAATGGCAAATGCACCAGTTACCTGCCAATTGATAAGCGGAATGGCCTGGTGGTTGTATACAGCGGGCAACGAGTCGGTTGGTAAAAATGTATAACCCTGTTGATCGGTTGCTACGTAAAACGAAACAATGGCGGGCTGGTTGCCGGTGTTTTTAAAAGCGGTAGTAGTATTGCTAAAACCACTGGTATTTGTGGGATTATAAAGCCCGTTGTAAAATACCTGCAGGCCGGGGATAGGCTTGGGTAAAAAGTCGGGTAATTGTTTTGTTTGCCGATACCCGATGATAAAAAGCGTTAGTACCAGCACTGCCAGTATTACCGAGTATTTTCTTAAAACACCATGTGCTTTTACAATCAGCCAGGTATTTTGCCGTAGTTTTTTGGCGATGGTTTCTACCTTGCCATCGTTGCTGGTATACCCCGATACCGAAAATATAAATACCATAAAAAATACCTGCATCGATGCCAGTATGGCCATAAATAAGGTATACGGATTGTAGTTGTAATTAAAGCCATAAAAAATGGCGATTAGAGAGATGGCGGCTATAATAATATTGGGTATGTTTAATACCAATGGCAGTGCATCGTTATCGTTTTTTGGGGTAGGGATATAAGGTACTTTTTTACGCAGCAGTGTATAAATAAATCCAACAGAGTGTACCCACCAGGCACCAATTTGCAAAATACCTCCTACAATATGAAAGCCCCGTTCATTTTCTTCAGCCACCCATTTTTGTACATAATGCCGTATAATAATCGTCATGGCAAACAGGGGCAGTGCAGCCAGCGAAAATGCCAGCACATCCATCTTTAAAGGAATATAGCCGGTAAATAGTGATACCACCGGTATTAAAAAATTGATAAAAAAGATGATGCCGCTGAGGTAGTGAAAAGGCAGGGTAAAATAGTGCAGTTTTTGGCGCCAGTTAAACCGGGTAAACAGTTTTGGGTAAGTGGCTACCAAAAGCTCCCAGGTGCCTCTCGACCATTTTAGCTGCTGCTTATAATATGATGATAAGGTGGCTGGTACTAACCCACGGGTAAGTATGGCCGGTACATACATCGATTTCCATCCCTTGGCATGTATTTGCATAGCAGTATGCATATCTTCTGATAAGCCAGCCGCATGGCCCCCAATATCATCCAGTGCAGCTCTTCTAAAAGTGCAGTTGGCGCCAATGGCTTGTACGGTTCCGTATGTATTCATACACATCATCATCGGGCCATAAAACTGGTAAGTTTGTTGGGCAGCACCTTTGGCTACCAGGCTTTCGTGCTGGTTGTAGTAGGCTTGCACCACTTGTACAAAACCAATAGCCGGATCATTAAAATAATCAACTACATAATCTAAAAACTCGGGGCAGGGTATATGGTCGGGGTCCATTACTACACAAAGCTCGCCGGTGGCAAATTGCAATGCATTGTTGATATTGCCAGCCTTTGCATTTTTTTTAATGGTACGGGTTACGTGGCGTACGCCCAGTTGGTTACACAATGCTTTTACCGCCGGGTCGTCTGCTTCATCGCAACACCAGGTGGTATGTGGGTAAGTAACTTGCTGTATGGCTGTAAGTGTTTGCTCCAGCATGTCAAAGGGCTCGCCAGCACAATAGGTAGTAAGTATATCTACAGTATATATTTTTTTTCTTTCTGGTTTTTTGGGTACAGACAGGGCATAATAATGATACCACTCGTGCAGGTATTTAAGGCAGTAATAAAAAAGGGTAATCATCAGCAATATGTACAGCGGCCGGTACCCCACGGTTTCATCCTGCAACAGGGTGTACATAAAAAAAGCAACGGCAAAAAGGCCGATGAGTATCATCAAACGCACAACCAGTTTGTCTTTACGGGTGGGGGCTGATATGGATGAAGGTTTAACGATCATTATTCAATTACGTAAAAAGGGGTGTTAGCGGTTGCACAATAGCCTTTATTATCGTACACAGTAATATATATCCGGTAGGGGCCTTCTTTAGTGGGCGTTACAAACCGGGTATGCTGGCTGGTACTGTCTTTAAGCAGGTTTGTTTCGGGGGGAGGTTTTTTAAAATTATTATAAGTGCGGCCCCAATAAAACCAGTCTTCTTTTTTAATTTGCCAGTGAAAACGGAGTGCTTCTTTGGCTTGCTTGTCATCCAGCACCAGGTTGGCAGAATGGTCAGATGCTGGCCGTAAAATAATATTGTCCCTTGCTCCCAAACTATCCAGCAGCATAAATTTTATTTTTACTGATTGGTGCTGTGTGCTGGTATCCATCCAGCAATCTTTTAATACCTCCTTTACTTCGGTGGGTATATTATCGTCGCTAAAAATACTGTACCATGTATGAGTGTACTCTTGCCGGTTACCCCAATAAAATGCCATAGAACCTAAAAACCGGGGATTGTTGTGTGGTAAGTAGTTTTTATAAAACTCCAGGTATTGTTCGGCTTTTTTGGTGCTGGTATTTTCTATAGGAGCCTGCCATACGGTTGTTTCAGATTCCCATCCACCGTTGGGCGACCATTCGGCAATCATAAACGGGCCGTTCCACAATGGTTTTACAAGGCTAAGTTGTTCATTGATTTCTTTTATACGGTTGTAGGTATTGATAGATATAAAGTCTATCCCCCTTATTTTCCAATTAAGATTTAAGATGCTGCCCTTTTGATAATTAATGATAGTAGTGGTAATGGGATGATCTGCATCTTGCTGGTGCATCATTTGCAGCAAGCGATTGTATGTTTTATAAAATGGAGATGCATCACTGGCAAATGGCATTTTTAATTCGTTACCAAGGCACCAGGCAAGTAAGGCAGGATGGTTTTTGTATTTATCCACCAGGTAGCTGTATTTCTGGTACAGTTGTTCTGTCTTGGCGGGGTCTTTATAAAAATCGAGGTATTCGCCACCGGGTATATCAAGGCCTGCAATAACGGCCATGTTGTAACGGGCGGCTTCGTTTAATACGCTTTCAAAATATACGGTATCCCAGGTGCTGATGGTATTGGCGCCACAGGCAGCCAACTGATCGATATGGTGATTGCCCACAGCCCCTTTTATAAAAAAAGGCTTGCCATTGCGGTACAGGGTGTACTGGTTTTTATGGTTGATTATTTCTACTTTTTTACCGGTAGGGGTATTTTTATAAGTCTGGTGTTGCCGGCAGGCTGTTGCAAATAAGCTGATACACAAGGCTGCTAGCCATGTATAATAATTGTTGGCCTTACAAAGTTGTTTTGTAAATAAGGAGATATAGTGCCAGCTAAAGTGCAAAAATGGTTGTATTATTAAATGGTTAATATTACTGGTAAAAATACCTATAAACGATAAAAGCAGTATAAAAGTATTTTGCAAACTGGCAGGTTAAGTCTTAACACATTTTTTTTGTAAGCACAATGGGGTTTTAACATAGTTTAAGTGCAATTATATTTTAATGCCTCATTTTTCGTTAATAGGATAAAGCCCTGCATGGGTAGTAGTTTGTGTATGCGTACAAGTCAATTAATTGTTGCTTTTTTATGGCTGGCAGTGTTGTTGTTTGTTCAGCAAGCTGTGCCAATGGCACAGGTGCAGGTAAGGTATGCAGTTAGCAATGCCCGGCAAGTGCATTTAGTGTGGGGTATTAACGATTGGCAGCGGCCTGCCTTGGTACCTGCTGGTACTGTTGTTAATAATAAAACCTTGCATACGCCCATGCATAAGCAAGGGGATGCATTTGTGCTAAACCTTGATTTGCCAGAAGGCACAGTGCTGGATTATGCATTTATACTTACCTATAACGAGGGGCCATTAAACATACCGGTACAGTATTGGGCTTTAAACGGCCGTAATGAAAAAAAATTTTATCACTCTGTCATTAAAAATGGGGTGGATATAGTGGTACAGCCCGATAAAAAAAATATACATGCCAAAACCGAAGTAGATTTTACCACCTGTATGTTGGTAGTATTGCTGGTGGTGCTTTTGCCCGCCCTGTTGTTGTGGGGCAGGCAGCGGTATTTTAAGCAAACATCCAATACGCCATTTAACAAAACTGCTTTTTTTACAGCATTAACTGCCTGTCTTATTACTGCACAATTTTTTGTAAGAATTTATATTGCCAAACTGGTGCTGCCATTTTTAATAAAACCATTAGCGGTATTACCAGCATTATTAAAAGTAAATAGCTTCGATATTGGGTATGCGCTAATGCTTACTGCCATTTTTTTGCCCGTTTTTTTTCTTGTTAAAAAGTGGCGGCGGGCTATATTGATAATATATGCTGTAGCCGTAGTATTGTCTGTATTGGCTGCTTTGCTAAATAGCCAGATGGTTGAAACAAGTGGCCGGCCATTTAATTACCAATGGTTGTACTATGCCGATTTTTTAAAAAGTACGGATGCTGCCAATGCTGTTACCGCCAACCTGCAGGCAAATTTTTTAATAGGCAGTTGCTGCCTGTTGCTGGCATTAGTACCCATGTGTTATGTTTTTTACCGGGTGGCCAAAGCAAAGCCAATATTGCTGCCCTTGTTTTTTGCTGCTTGCCTGTTGCTGGGCTTTTTTTTAAAAAGCCGCCAGGCCACTCCTGTTTTAAACCGGGTAAACCCTGTTACCTATTTTATACAATCGGCATACAGCCAAAATAGTGCTGCTAACTTAACTGGCAAGGCAGTGGCCAGCCAAAGCGATATGGCTCAAAAAAACAATGCTGTTACAGCAGCGGCTTACGATAGCTTATTTTCAAGGGCGGGTATTAAAAATGTGTTGGTAGTAATGCTGGAGTCGGTGGCCGCCGAATATATTACGCCTTATCAGCCACTGTACAATGCCACGCCGTTTTTAGACAGTATACAAAAAGAGGCTGCTTTATTTAAATCAATTTATGCCCATATACCCGCCACCAATAAATCGATGGTATCTTTTTTATGTGGCGCTTATCCCGATGTTTCTTTTAAATCAATTACAAGCGAACACCCGGCCATCAACCTGCCTTCGTTAAGCAGCGAATTAAAAAAATATGGATACCGAACTGCTTTTTTTAATAGTGGCGACAATCAATATCAAAACGCAGCTGGCTTTTTAAAACACCGGCAGTTTGATGTGATAAAAGATTTTACAGACAGCAGTTGTTTAAAGCCTGTATTTACCGATAAAAGATATGCCGGCGATAACCTGGAAGGAGCTGATGATGGTTGCCTTAAAACAAGTTTGTTTAACTGGCTGGATAGTAGCAATAGCAGTAATCCGTTTTTTGCATTACTATGGACGTTTCAAACACACTACCCCTATTATGTATCTCAAAAAATACATCATTTTAATTCCGGTAATCCATCGCTTGAAAAATACCTGAATGCACTGAAATATGCAGATGAAAATATCAGGCAAATAGTACAAGCATTAAAACAACGGGGTTTGTATGAGTCTACTTTAATTGTAGTAATGGCAGATCATGGCGAAGCCTTTGGCCGGCACAACCAAACCACTCATGCAGCAGGTATTTACGAAGAAAACCTGCATATACCCCTGCTGTTTATTAATCCACTGGTATTTAATGGGCAACAATTGCAGCAGGTGGGTGGTATCAGCGATGTAGCGCCATCAGTTTTAGCTGTATTGGGTAAACAACCTCCGGCCGCATGGCAGGGAGAAAACCTGTTTAGTGATAACAGGCGCAAGCAAGTGTATTTTTTTTCGCCTTATTCAGACTATCTGTTTGGGTTAAGAGCAGGTAATTATAAATTTATTTTTAATGCTACCGAAAATACTACAGCGCTGTACCAGCTTGATACCGATCCGCAGGAAACAACCAATATTGCCGATCTACAACCTGAGCTGGTAAAAAAATACCAGGCAGCCATGCAAGCATGGATGCAATATCAAAGCCAATGGATGGACTCTGTGCTAAAAAATAATGCAACGCCATAACTTATCTTTATAAATCAAAATAATGTAATTAATGAGCAAGCGTATTATACTGTTGTTGTGTTTATTGGCCCTGCTGCTGGTAGCTGGTTATATTGTTTTTCAAAAAAAAATAACGGGCATTACAGTAAGGCAGTTAACAGAACAGCCTGTACTGGCCATGTATAACCTGCATGATAGTGTTAATACAGTAGCTGTTAAAAAATATACACACGTATTATTAAAGTGGACCACCGCCGCAGCAGATAACCCTGCTAAAACCCTCGATAAATTTTTTAAGGATGCACAACCTGTATTGATTACGCTGGAAATATGGCCACCCGACAATATCTTGCCTGTAAATGCAGCTAATATCCTAAAGCAAATAACAGCGGGAGATTACAACCAACAATTCAAGGAGTTGTTTGCATACCTGCAGCGAAAAACGGGTACGGTGTTGTTGCGTTTACTGCCAGATATGGAAGTGTATGTAGATGAGTATCCCTGGCAAATGCAATCGGCTACTGCTTACCGGGAGGCTTTTCGCCATGTGGCCAGTTTAAAAAAACAAGCGGCCAATGTACAACTGGTATGGGCACCGGCAGGATATCCGGGTACAGAAGAGTATTGGCCCGGTGCAGATGTGGTGGATGCAGTAAGCGTAACAATAAAAGGTAAAAGCGAATTACGAACCGATAATTACCCGGCCGAAAAATCGCTGGCCAGCTTAGTAGAACGTAAGCTGCACCGGGTACGCTTTTTTGATAAGCCTGTATTGTTATTGGGTTCTGATAAAATGCCTGCAGCTCAGTTTGTACCTGCCAGTTACGATTCGGCGGTAGCGTACCTGCGGCAAAACCATGCATTGGTATACCAGGATGTAAACCTTGCAGAGCAGCAGCCCCTGCCTGCCAATAATCGGGCTGAAAATGGCTTGTTACTTGGACTGTACGACCCCAAAGGAAAGCTGGTAAAAAATGCAGCCGTAAGTGTAGAGCATCTTTTTGTTAACCTGGCACGCCTGCACAACGGCTCATTTAAAAAAGCATTTGATAGTGTTGTTAGCCGCAAGCATGCAGTAATAGTAACCATGGAACCCTGGAAAGATACCAACCAGGAAAAAGACCCCGAACTAATTGCTAATATTTTAAAGGGTAAATATGATGAGGCAATAAAAAAATTGTTGGATATCATCAGCCAAACCAACCAAACGGTTTTTTTACGCTGGCTACATGAAATGGAGATACCCATTACCCGTTATCCCTGGCAAAGCCAACGCCCCGTGGAGTATATAAAAGCTTACCGCTATTTTGTACATAAGCTTACTCCTTTGCCTGCTCATATAAAAATGGTGTGGGGGCCCGCCGGCGACAGGGGATCAATGGAGTATTGGCCCGGTAGCGATGTGGTGGATTATACCAGCATTGCTATTTATGGCCTGCCAGATAAAAATATTACCGACCATACCCGGCAAGAAAGTTTTAGCAGCATTTTTAAACGAAAATTTCACCGCCTGCGCTTTGCCAATAAGCCACTTTTTATTACCGAGTTTGGCGTAAAGGGGCCGGAGAAATATAAAAAAATCTGGATGGCCGATGCTGCTGCTACTATTAGGACTAACACCAGTATTATTGGCATTAACTATTTTAATTTTGAAGATAGCCCTAAGGCCTGGGGCGATATTGAAACCCCCGATTGGAGCACTACCAATGCAGTGTTTAAAGACTTTATTCAACAACTTCCGCTAAAAAAATAACTGCAGCAATTAGGTTGCCCATATTTAATACAATTGGTTTTTGATATTGTGTACTGCCGGGCTTGGTACTACTATTAGTCATTAGCAATTGTGCTTTTTTGGCTGCAGCGCCATACAAAAAAAGCGCTCCATTATGGAGCGCTTTTTTATAAGCAACATTTTATTTATCCAAATAGGCCACCTTTTTTTAGTACAGCAAATCCGTCGCCAATTTTAAATCCATTGTGGTAAACTTCAATTTTGTAATTGCCGGGCTGAAACTTGGCGCCCTGCTTCCAATCAAAACTTACAATTTGCTTTTGACCCTGTGTGTAATTGATTTGTACCTTTTGTGTAAAAGGCTTTGTTTCGCCATCACGGGTGGTAAACATGCCAGATCCCAACGCTTCTACAGCAACAGGGTTGCCGGAGGGGTCTGTAATACACACATACAAATCTTTAGATCCTGAAGGTGCAATACGGTTTTCATCCAGTAAAAAAGAGATACGCATTTTATCTACTTTTTTGGCTTTGGATGTTTCTTTTTCTTTACCGCTTCCTTTTTCATCAATACCGGCAATATTAAAATTAGCGGCATGCAGGGTGCTGCCCACATCTATCACATTATCCCTGTCTCTTATTATTCCTTTGGCAGAATCTACGTCTTTACGTGCCGCATCCCTTTCTTGTGTTACGGCTTGTTTTTCCTGTGTAAGTTGTATGTTTTCGCCTTTTAATTTTTCAACTTCTTCCTTGTAAATATTGATGTCGTCGTTTAACGATGCAATCAGTTTTTTGGCTTCTGCCAGCTCTTCCTGCGTAGCATTGGCCTTATTAAGCAAACTTTGTATACGGCTGCGTTTTTCAGCAATTTCCCTGTCACGTGCAGTAATGGTGCTGTCTTTTTTTGCATTGGATGTTTTTAAAGCATCATAACGCATGGTAGCTTCATCCAGCAGGTTTTTTAAAGTATCTTTTTCTGATACCACCGAAGCATACTGGGTATCTTTTTGCTGGATGGTTTCTTTTACTTTGCTCTTATCCCAAATAATGTATCCCCAGGTACCCAGCAGGGCTATTACTAAACCTACTGTTAAAAAAAAGCGCCAGTCTGTTTTGGGCGACTCTGGTGGTGTGGGCGGGTTGGTTTGTGCTGATGGAAAATTTTCGAATGCCATTGTGATAGTTTTGTCTTTGTGATTTAATGGGTTTATCTGTAAGTTAGCAATAAAATAAAACTTGCTTTAGTAAAAATATTACCCCATGTGGCAGTATTTCCCAAAATCATGCCAAGGGTAAAATAAAGCAGGTGATTTACGCCAGATATTTTTTTATATGATACGTACAATATTACTACTGCTTTGCTCAAATATATTTATGACAGTTGCCTGGTATGGCCATTTAAAAAATACCGGTGTGCCTTTGTGGAAAGCCATTGTGATAAGCTGGGGCATTGCTTTTTTTGAGTATTGCCTGATGGTGCCGGCTAACCGCATTGGCTACGATAATGGCGTAAGCGCCTTTCAATTAAAAATGATACAGGAGGTAATTACGCTACTGGTATTTTCGGTATTTGCAGTAGTGTTTTTAAAGGAGCCTTTTCATTACAAATACCTGGTAAGTTTTGCTTTTTTGCTGGGTGCTGTTTATTTTATGTTTAAAAAATAGCAGGACGGCTCAGTGCTTATCACACCTATTTGTACTTGGTTATCGGTTGGGTTACATCAGTTTTAACCGGCCAATTTTGCCATTGCCACCAGTAAAATATACGGCCTTACCTGCTTTTGCCCTGCGGCATGCATGAAAACCCTCTTTGCTAATCCAGCGCCAGTTTTTGCCATCATCTGTAGAAATATCCACGCCATTTAGGCCACAACTTACCCAGTTGCTTTTACCCAGGTACTCTACGCTACTGCGGTAGCCATGTGGCGGCGTTGCAGGGGCTGTAAATGTTTGGCCCTTATCGTTGCTGATAAAACAATTGCTGCTGTTGTTATCCTTATCATTAAAATCGCCGCCCACTACTACCAGCGTTTTGCCTTTTTTAATAGCAATGCTATTAGCGCCGGTGCTTTCTTTGCCTTGTACAATTGGTATTGATAAAGCCTGGTCTCTTATCAGCAGGCGGCTTTTTAATCCGCCGGTAACTATTATGGCCTCCTGGTTATTAAGGGCACGTACATTGGTACCGCTGCTGGCAAACATAGCTTCGCCACTATCAGCAATGGGCATTTTATCTGTCGGTATATGCTGCCAGGTAATGCCACCGTTAAAAGTGCGTGCCACAAATATTTTTCGATCAATGGGGTCGCCAACAACAATGCCACTGTTAAGGTTCCAAAATTCCATGGCATCTAAAAACATGCCCTTTGATTTGTTTTCGTACACCACTTTCCAGGTATCACCTCCATCGGCTGTTCGTAAAATATAGGCGGGCTCGGCAATCCCCATAATAACAGCGGTTTTATCATCAAAAGCCTCAATATCCCTGAAATCGGTTTTTTCAAATCCGGGTACGGTTATCCAGCGCCAGCTAGTGCCGCCGTCGGTACTTTTGCCTATGGTGCCATTACTGCCGCTTACCCAAATGGTACGGTCGTTTACTACACTAAGCCCCCGTAACGATGTTTTAGTGCCGCTTGTAAGCAGCTCCACCGTTTGTGCAATACCCTGTATGCTTAATAATAAAAATGCTGCACCTAATATTTTTATTTTTGTACCCATAGCTTCATTTT
Source organism: Bacteroidota bacterium (assembly GCA_039796475.1). GTDB lineage: Bacteria > Bacteroidota > Bacteroidia > Chitinophagales > Chitinophagaceae > Ferruginibacter. The sequence goes on from JBDKJT010000078.1 coordinate 32,976, forward strand.
TGCAGCCAAATTAGTTTTTATTGGCCAGATAAAAAGCTGTTGAAAAATGCGTTGGCAATAAATTTAATTACAACAAGCAAAAGTTTATTTAAAAAATATATAGCATGATTCCTTATTGGATGAGCAGAACCCAATTGCTGATGGGCGACGAAAAACTGGAAACGTTGATTGGTAAAAATGTACTGGTAGTAGGCCTCGGAGGTGTAGGTGGTATTTGTGCCGAAATGATTGCCCGGGCAGGTGTGGGTAAAATGACAATTGTAGATGGGGATGTGGTAGACCTTAGCAACTGTAACCGGCAAATACCTGCCTTGCACAGCACAGCGGGGCAATTAAAGGCAGCCGTGATGGCAAACAGGTTAAAAGATATTAACCCCGAGCTGCAGCTAACTGTGTTGTCAGACTTTATTAAAGAAGAAAAAACAATCGCACTGCTGCAAGCACAACAATACGATTATGCGGTAGACTGTATAGATACCCTCAGCCCCAAAGTATGGTTTATAAAAGCTTGTGTAGACAGGCAAATACCCATCGTAAGCTCATTAGGTGCAGGCGGTAAAATAGATCCCCTGAGGATAGAAGTAACAGACATCTCCAAAAGTTACCAGTGCAACCTTGCCCGTTATGTACGTAAGTACCTTAACAAGCTGGGTGTAAGGCAGGGGGTAAAAGTGGTGTTTTCGCCAGAAGAAGCAGATCAATCTAAAATTATCGAAACCGAAAAAGCCTATCCGAAAAAGTCAATTATCGGCACGGTATCTTATATGCCGGCAGTATTTGGTTGTGTGGTAGCCAGCGTAGTAATAAGAGATTTGAGTGGTGAGTAGCGCTGCTATCGGATATGTGTTTTATAAAGCCTACTTTTGGCGCCCGGAATATGTTGCCAGCTATTCCGATTTTTTAAATACGATTGCATGATACAACATAGTTTACCCCTGGGTGAAACACCTACCAGTTTTGAGCAAATAAAAACTTACCTGTTACAACAGCAGCAGGTACATATTACAGACAACGCTGCCGCCGCCATTGATACCTGCCGGCAATACCTCGATAAAAAAATTGAGTCGGGTGACAAAATGTTTTATGGCATCAATACAGGGTTTGGGTACCTGCAAAATGTACAGATAGATAAAGAGCAGCTGCAGCAATTACAAAGCAATTTATTACAGTCTCATGCCTGTGGCATGGGCGACGAAGTACCGGCTGAAATTGTACGGTTGATGCTGGCATTAAAAATTAAATCGCTTAGCTACGGCTACTCAGGTGTACAGCTGGATACTGTAAACAGGCTGGTGCAAATGCATAACCAGCAGGTGCTGCCAGTGGTATATACACAAGGCTCATTGGGTGCCTCCGGCGATTTGGCTCCCCTTAGTCATTTAAGCCTGCCATTAATAGGCATGGGTGATGTAAATTATGGCAACCAAAAAATGCCGGCATCGGCAGTGTTGCAGCAATTGCAATGGCACCCAATACAGCTTAAAAGTAAAGAGGGCCTGGCGCTTATTAACGGTACACAGTTTATGAGTGCCTATGGCATGTACAACCTGGTGCAATGCCAGCGGCTGCTTAAATGGGCCGATGCAATTGCAGCCATTTCGTTTGATGCTTTTGATTGTGTGGAGGAGCCGCTGCACCCCAAAATACATTCGGTAAGGGCGCACAAGGGCCAGCAAGCTACGGCATTGTGCTTGCAGCAATGGCTGCAGGGTAGTGCCATTTTGGCCAATAAAAAACAGCAGGTACAAGATCCGTATTCTTTTCGCTGTGTACCACAGGTGCATGGCGCCAGTAAAGATGCTTTTGAGTATGTGCTGGAGGTATTTACCAAAGAAACAAATTCGGTTACCGATAATCCCAATATTTTTCCGGCAGATGATTTGATTTTAAGCGGAGGTAATTTTCACGGGCAGCCATTGGCACTGGCACTCGATTTTTTATGTATTGCCATGAGCGAAATTGCCAATATATCCGAAAGAAGAACCTACCAGTTGATAAGTGGCCAGCATAACTTGCCCTTGTTTTTGGTAAAACAACCCGGATTAAACTCAGGTTTTATGATACCCCAATACACGGCCGCAGGTATCGTAAGCGAAAACAAACAACTGTGTACACCCTCTAGTGTAGATTCTATTTCATCCAGTAATAACCAGGAAGATCATGTAAGCATGGGCGCCAATGCAGCGGTAAAATGCAAGCGGGTGGTGGATAATGTAGAAAAAGTGCTGGCTGTTGAATTGCTTACGGCCGTACAAGCACTCGATTTCAGGCGCCCTTTGCAATCGTCGCCCGCTATCGAAGCACTGGTGGCTGCATTCAGGCAACAGGTTTCATTTATTGATGCAGATCGTATTTTAAGAGATGATATGATAAAAGCGGTGACATTTATACGCCAATACCCAATTGGATAACCGCTATCCTGCAATAAAATAACCCCATTTTTCGTTTACACTCATGCGCTTATGGTACGAAAGCGTATGGGTGAACCAAAACTATAGTATGCTCTGTGAGCATTGCTAAGTGCTTGCCTGCACTTATACTCTCTCTGTATTTTTTGCGCCAATCAACACTGGAGTAAAACCGCTACGCCCGTTTTTATTCTGAACTTCTGGCAAATCAATGAAACCAACATCCAGCAAGAAAAACCCTATTGTACAATGGCTCATCATTTGCACCCTGCTGTTATGCAGCAACCGTGTATTTGCACAGCTCATTGCAGATTTTACTTGCTCCAGTGTTAGCGGCTGTGCACCTGTGCTGGTAAATTTTACCGACCAGTCTGCAGGCAATCCAACCCAATGGCGTTGGGAGTTAGGTAACGGTACGGTATCCTATTTACAGCATCCGTCGGTTACCTATCTTCATCCGGGTTCATACACAGTAAAGCTGCTGGTAAAAAACGGTGATTTAAAAGATTCCGTTGTAAAGCTTCAGCACATTACTGTGTATGCCGCCCCTGCCGTAAATTTTAGTGCCCCTGCAACTACCGGTTGCAATGAGTTGCTGGTAAATTTTAATGGGCAGTGTGCTACGCAAGACGTTGTCGCATGGAAGTGGGATTTTGGCGATGGCCAGCTATCTGAAGTACAAAACCCCGTACACCAATACAACCAGCTAGGCGCTTTTAATGTAACCTTACAAGTAACCAACCAACAGGGTTGTGCTGCTGCTATTTTAAAGCCAGCATTTGTTGTAGTAAATGGCGTGCAGGCAGCTTTTGAAGCAATAGTGGGCAACCGTTGTGCAGGCAATCAAATACAGTTTGTAAATAAAAGTACTGGTAACGGGCAGCTCACCTATCATTGGCAATTAGGTGACGATGCACAAATTACCAGCAGGGATGTTACACACCGGTATGCTACTGGTGGATTTTATACAGTAAAAATGCAATTGTCCAATCAATTTGGTTGTACAGCTGCTGTTACAAAAATTATAAAGGCCGATACACCTGTTACCGCAAAATTTAACGCCACCGGCAGTACCTATAGTTGTACCGCACCACTTGATGTACAATTAAATGCCACACCTGTACTGGGCAATACTTATACCTGGTGGGTAAACGATAGTGTATTTGCCAACACTGCAAACCCCGTATTACACTGTACCGATTCAGGCAGCTATCTTGTAAAATTGTTGGTGAAAAATGGCGTAAAAGGTTGTGTAGATTCTGTATCAAAACCCAATTTTATTAAAATAAATGCCCCCTTGCTGCAAGTGCTAAACCTGCCAGACAGCGGCTGTTATCCTTTTACCAAAACAATGAAAGTGCAAGCTGCAGATACTGCACTTGTGCAAACCATTTATTGGCATTTTGGTGATGGTAGTACTGCTCAGGGGTGGGCGCCAGTGCATGTGTACCAGCAACCGGGAGTTTATATGGTAACCGTAATCGTATCGGGTAGCAATGGCTGTACAGATACCATCAGGGTTGCAAATGCTGTAAAAGTAACAGGCAAGCCCAAGGCAGATTTTACATCAGATTTCACAAAGGGTTGCGCCTACACCAACATCCAATTTACCAATCTCTCTACCGGGGGTAATAGCTGGTATTGGGAGTTTAATAACAATGATATTTCTGATGAATTAAACCCAATGTATCGTTTTAGAGACACAGGCTTTGTACCGGTACAGTTAGTAGTGTTTAATGGCGGCTGTGCCGATACCATGCGTAAAGAGCGCTGGATTTACCTGGAGCCCGCTGTTACAAAATTTAAAACCAGTTTTACCTGCGATAATCCATCCAGTATATTTTTTCAAAATTTTTCGGCAGGTGCCGATACATGGTCCTGGAGTTTTGGCGATGGTACCAGTTCTGTTGCAAAAGAGCCAGTACACCAGTATGCAGCACCGGGTGAGTACGAGGTGCACCTGGAGGGTCGTAATAACCGTACTGGCTGTTATTATCTTAAAACAACAAGGCTGCAGGTATTGCAATCTGCTGTTACAATTAAAGCATCTGATACCGTTGCTTGCCGGGGTAAGCAACTAGTATTTGAAACCAATGCCGATTTAGCCAGCACCAACCGCATTACCTGGTTTTTTGGCGATGGCACTATAGTAAACCAACGTAGCAAAACGATAGCGCATACCTATGCAGCACCCGGCACTTATACCGTACAGTTGATAGTGGTAAATGCGGCCAATTGTGCCGATACCATTACCCAAAAACAATACATCCGCATAGTTGGGCCACGGGCCCGTTTTGGCACAACAGTAGCTGGCGCTTGTGTAAATACCCCGGTAAGTTTTTTAGATAGCAGCATTACCGACGGGCAGCATCCCATTGTAAATTGGAAGGTAAATTTTGGTGATGGCAGCAATGGCAGCTACCCGGTTGCCTCATTCGAGCATGCTTATGCCAAAAATGGCGATTACTGGCCTGTGCTGGTTATTACCGATGCATTGGGTTGCCAGGATAGTGTAAAAATAGCCAAAGCATTACCCATTCGTAAATTGGTATCCAGTATAATAACTAAAGATTCGATTGCCTGTACTGGTATGCCAGTTGCTTTTGTAACCCCATATGCAGAACAAGGGGTAAGCTACCGCTGGAGCTTTGGTGATGGCGTAGGCGCTGCCAGCAAACAGTCGCCTGTATACGCATATAACAAACCGGGCTTGTATGATGTAAAAGTGGTAGTAAGCCACGCTTACGGCTGCGCCGATTCTACCACACAAGCTGCATTGATACGGATTGAAGACCCGGTAGCCTTATTTAGCATGAGCGATTCCATTGGTACCTGCCCGCCCTTACAAATACAGTTTACCAATCAATCAAAAAATGCCATTAATGAGCATTGGGATTTTGGCGATGGCTCAGCAACTACGTTGCACAACCCCGTTCATTTTTATAGCCGCCCCGGCAGGTACCATATTACGCTTACTGTATTTGGTAGCGGTGGCTGCAGCAGCCAATATAAAAAGCAAGTACTGGTAAATGGCCCCGCTGGCGCAATGCAGTACGATACAAAAAGCATTTGTAAGCCCGAGCTTATACATTTTAAAGTAAGTGCAGTAGATGTAGTGGCTTATACCTGGGATTTTGATGATGGTACTACCATCCATACTGCCGACAGTATGGTAAGCCATTTGTACACCAATGGTGGGGTGTACCAGCCCCGGCTGATGCTGGTGGATAGCAAGGGATGCCAGGTGCCCCTAGTAAGCAATGATTCTATTTTATTTGGTGCCGTTAAAGCCAATTTTACCATGCAGGGTAATAAGGTATGCGATAGCGGGCTGGTAAGCTTTACCGATAGCAGCGCTTACCGGGGTATTGTAAATAATTATACTTGGCAGTTTGGCGATGGTACAGTGGCAAGCGGCAATGCGGTAGCCAGCCACATGTATAAGCAGCCAGGCACTTATTACCCATCATTACGGATAAGTACACTTAATGGATGTACAGATTCTGTTGTGGCAGCAACGCCAGTAACGGTACAGCATTCTCCAGCGGTATCCTTATCTTATTCTGGTAACGCCTGTGCACCATTTACTGCCAGCTTTGCTGCAAACGGAGCGGCAGGTGAAAATGCTGCACTTACCTGGCACTGGGATTTTGGCAACGGGCAAAGCTCCGAACAACAGTTGCCCCCACCACAGCTATATTCAATGGCGGGCAACTACCAGGTTACTTTAACCGCTGATGGTAATAGCGGCTGTAAAAAAATAATTACACAACCTGTTACAGCATTTACAGTGCCGCATTTGCAGGCAAGCGCCGACACTCTCATCTGCCAGGGGCAAACAGTATTGCTCAAAGCAACCGGTGCCAATGCCTATCAATGGCAGTCGGATGTCAGCATCAGTTGTGCCAATTGCAGTACGGTGCAATCTTCACCGGCTAATAATACCTGGTATAAAGTAACTGGCATATCGGCCAATGGCTGTACGGCGCTTGATAGTGTGCTGGTAAAAGTAAAAACGGCATTTAAGCTGAAGGTAAGCCCGGCAACTAAATTGTGTGCCGGCAGCAGCACCCGTTTAAGTGCATCTAACGCAGCAGTGTACCAATGGTACCCGGCAACTGGCTTAAACGATGCTAGTGCAGCAGCACCCACGGCAAACCCGGCTGTAAATACAGTTTACACGGTGATTGGCAAAGACGAAATGGGCTGCTTTGCAGATACAGCCAAGGTGCAGGTAAGCATACTGTCCAATCCTTTTGTTGATGCTGGCAAAGACCAAACCATCGCACCGGGTACACCTACAGACCTTATTCCACAGCTATCAGCAGATGTGGTACAGGTAAATTGGTGGCCTACTCATGAAGTGTTTAGAAACAACGGAGCTGCCATTACTGTAAAGCCCATACGCACCACCCAATACAGGGTGGAGGTAAAAAACGCTCTTGGTTGCACCGCAACAGATACCGTATTGCTTAAAGTAACTACAGCCGCAGCGGGCAATCTTTTTGTACCCAATACATTTTCGCCTAATGGCGATGGAAATAACGATTTGTTTTATCCCCGATCGGGTGGAGCCCTTGCTGTAAAGGCATTACAAGTATTTAATCGCTTGGGAAAAATGGTGTACCAGCGCAAGGATTTTGTTACCAACCAGGCAACTGGTGCATGGGATGGAATGGTTAATGGCGTAACTGCTGAAGCCGGCATATACTGGTATGTACTAAGCTATACCACAGCAGATGGCAGGCTTGAAACCATAAAAGGGGATATAGCCCTTATAAAATAATATAAAAAAATAAATCCTATTGTAGTGTAAAAAAAAGCATGATTTTTATTGTTATAACATTTATTTTAGTATCTTGTCGATACTTTAAAACCAGATAACCTTAAACCATATTTCATTTGAAGTAGTTTTTACCACTGAAACCAAATCCAATACTTAGGAAAAATTACCATGATTTTCATGGAACAACGGTCTATGAAAAACCTCCTGTCGCTGGAGGTTTTTTCATTTATAGCCGCTGTGCATTAAGCAAGGTTCTTTTATTATAAAACCGGTTAGTGGTTATTCCAGGTTGCCTCCTTCTGTATCTTTTTTCTTTCTGTAAATATTCAGGTGTACTTGCCAGCCATCGTAATTACCCACCAATTCTATATCTGCAGCAAATTGGGCAAATACCTCGTCGGTTGCTTTTAACCTTAACGAGCTTACAGCAAACCTCATATTTTCTTCAGCAGGTTGTAACTCGCCTGCAAAGCTGGCAATATGATTGCCGGTAGTTTTAATATTGGTTTTTTTTACCTGTGTAAAAATTGATTTGTAAGCTTTACTGGCAGCGTCAAAATTATCTCCGTTGTATAAAACTGCCTGCCAGCTGGCAGAATTGTCTACCAACGAGTGATATCGTTTAATAATGCAGTTGCTGGCACCGGGTAGGCCGGCCACAGATTGGTAGGCATCTGCATCTATTTCCTGGGGTAGCAAAACACCCTGTATGTTTTTAAAGTTGTTGGGATAATCATTCACTATTTTGTTGAGTGAATCAGCAAAAGCTGTAGGGCTGTTTAATACATTTTTTTTAAGCAGTTGCCCAGGTGAGCATAACACAATAAGGCTGCCAATAGCAGTAAGCAGGTAATTTTTCATAGATAACAAATTTTGCACAATGATAGGGCAAAGCTTCCAGCCTGTAAAAAATATCCATGCCTTTTTTAAACCGCTAACGCTATGTTTGCAACTAAATATGTTTAAGTATGAAAACGGCCTCTGTAAACGAACTAAAGCAAGAGCTCAATAGTTTGCCCCCTGCAAGCTTGGTAAATATTTGCCTGCGGCTGGTAAAATTTAAAAAAGAAAATAAGGAGCTGGTAAATTATATTTTGTTTGAATCGGTTAATAAGCCGGCTTTTATACAATTAGTAAAGCAGGAGATAACCGATAGCTATTTAGAGATGAACCGTTCTAATGTTTATTTCGCCAAAAAAACAATTCGTAAAATTTTACGCTTTACAACTAAATATATCCGCTATGCAGATTGCAAAGAAACGGAGATAGTATTGCTGACACATTTTTGTACCGGGCTGATAGCAACCGGTATTGATTGGCCAAAAAGTATGGCCTTGCGTAATCTCTACCTTACACAATATAAAAAGATTGAAAAGGCCATCAATAGCCTGCACGATGATTTGCAGTACGATTATCGAAAAAAGCTGAAAGAACTTTTGCCCTCTTTATAAAATCAATCAGGGGTGTGCTGTTAAATCTTTACTTTGCATTTTTAAATCAATCAAAAATTATCATATGGACTTAAAAGAATTATTCGAAAAAGCAGTTGCAGAAAGCAAGTCGCTTGCTCAAAAGCCCAGCAACGATACCTTGCTTCAATTGTATTCGCTTTACAAACAGGGTACAGCCGGTGATGTATCAGGTGAGGCTCCTTCCAATCCTTTTGACTTTGTGGCTAAGGCTAAGTACAATGCCTGGCAAGAGCAAAAAGGCAAAAGCAACGAAGCTGCCATGCAGGAGTATATCAACCTGGTTGCCCAATTAAAAACCTCCTGATTTTTTTATTAACACCACAATCTGGCAAACCGGCGCTGTTGCAGCACCACTATAAATAAATCATTCAATGGCCTCAAATAAAAATGCTGCAGTTGGTTTTATTTTTATAACACTATTAATAGACATCATCGGGTTTGGCATTATCATACCGGTAATGCCCAAACTTATTGCCGAACTAAAGCAGGTAGATATTAGCGCAGCATCTAAATATGGCGGCTGGCTGATGTTTGTATATGCCTTTATGCAATTTTTATGTGCCCCTTTGTTTGGCAGCCTTAGTGATAAGTATGGGCGGCGCAAAGTGTTGTTATTTTCTTTATTAGGCTTTGGTATAGATTATCTTTTTTTAGCACTAGCACCCACATATGCCTGGTTATTTATAGGCAGGGTAATCAGCGGTATTACGGGGGCCAGTATTACCACTGGCTTTGCCTATATAGCCGATGTTAGCACTGCAGAAAACAGGGCTAAAAATTTTGGTTTAGTTGGAGCAGCGTTTGGCTTGGGCTTTATAATTGGGCCATTAATTGGCGGGCTGCTTGGCCAGTTGGGGCCACGGGTTCCTTTTTACGCCGCTGCTGCACTGGCTTTGCTTAATTGCTTGTATGGTTATTTTATTTTACCCGAATCATTACCGGCCGATAAGCGCCGCAACTTTGAGTGGAAGAGGGCCAACCCCTTAACCTCACTTACCAGGCTTTTAAAATACCCCGCCCTCACAGGCTTAATTATAGCATTGGTACTGGTATACCTGGCATCTCACGCCGTACAAAGTAACTGGAGTTATTTTACCATGTTCCGCTTTAGCTGGAACGAAAAAATGGTAGGCATATCGCTGGCGGTGGTAGGCCTGTTGGTAGCCATTGTACAAGGTGGATTAACCCGGGTGGTAAATCCTAAGCTGGGCAACGAAAAAAGTATCTACTTCGGCCTGTTGTTTTACACCGTGGGCATGTTTCTATTTGGCATTGCCAACCAGGGATGGATGATGTTTGTTTTTTTAATTCCGTATTGTGCTGGCGGTATTGCACAACCCTCCTTACAGGCCGTAATGGCCGGCCAGGTGCCCGCTAACGAGCAGGGTGAGCTGCAAGGCTCCTTAACCAGTTTGCAGTCTGCCTGCGCCATCATTGGCCCGCTGCTGATGAACAATTTATTTTTCTACTTCTCTCACGATAATGCACCAGTGTTTTTGCCCGGGGCTCCTTTTTTATTAGGGGCTTTATTATTGCTCATTGCTTTTGTCGTGGCTTACAGAAGTTTGCATATAAAAAAACGATTGGGATAAATTGGTTAACAGGCAGCAGGTTACCCATCAGCCCCGGTGGCGTCGCACACTTGTACATTTTATCCCTGTTGAAAATAATTAAATCAACCAGCAGATGAATCATAGCATCAATGATTATAACCATATTTTTTTTATTGGGGTAGCCGGCACCGGCATGAGCGCCATCGCACAATACCTGGCCGGTATTGGAAAAACCGTTAGTGGCAGCGACCGGTATTTTGTACCCGGCACCCACAACGACACACGGCAAAAACTGGAGGCAGCAGGTATTGGTTGTTTTTTGCAGGATGGATCGGGCATTAACACACAAACCGACCTGGTAGTAGTATCTACAGCAGTGGAAGATACTGTGTACGAAGTGCAAAAAGCAAAGCAATTAAATATACCCATCATCAAACGCTCCCAACTGCTGGCACTTATTGCCAATAGTAAACGCACCATTGCGGTAGGCGGCACTTCGGGCAAAAGTACTACCAGCGCCATGCTCTTTGCTATATTAGAAAATGCAGGTATGCAGCCCAGCATCATCAGTGGCGCCGGATTGGTAAGCATTATAAAGGAAGACAAAATCGGCAATGCCAAAGTAGGGGCAGGAGAGTGGCTGGTGATTGAGGCCGACGAAAGCGATGGCTCTATTGTACAATACCACGCCGAAGCAGCACTGTTGCTAAATGTAGATAAAGACCACCAGGAAATAGAGGAACTCATGAACATCTTTGCCAGCTTTAGAGCCAATACCAGCCGGCTTTTTGTTGTTAATCAGTCCAACAATTTATCCCGCCAGCTTTCCGTAAATAGTCAGCAAGATTTTTCCACGGATAGCAACAGCAATACCGGGTACAAGGCTACAGGGTTTACACAAAACGGCCTTACTATCTCTTTTTTCATCAACGATGTTCCGTTTACGCTCAACGCTATTGGCCGCCACAGTATGGAAAATGCACTGGCCGCCAGTTGTATGGCCCACCAGCTTGGGGTGTCTTTAGCCCAATGTGCGGCAGCATTACAGGGTTATGAAGGTATCTATCGCCGCCACCAGCTACTGGGTAAAAAAAATGGGGTATGGGTAATAGACGATTATGCTCATAATCCTGCAAAATGCGCCGCCTCTATTGCTGCCTGCCAGCAAATAGCCCCCAAAGTAGTGGCATGGTTTCAGCCACATGGCTATGGCCCCACCCGTTTTTTGCGTGCCGATTTTGTAAAAGAAATTGCTGCAGTATTACGGCCCTCCGACGAAATTTGGATGAGCGAAATATTTTATGCCGGTGGTACTGCTGTAAAAAATATTTCTGCCAACGATCTTATCCAGGATATAAAAGCCCTGCACCCTGCCGCTTTTTTTATTGAAAACAGGGATGAGTGGCTGCAGGCGGTTAGGCCACACCTTACCGATAATTGTGTGCTGCTGTTGATGGGTGCCCGGGATCCGGGTTTAGAGGCATTTGGCCAGAAGGTTTGGGAGCAATTATAATTTTTTTTTGATGACGATACTCATTACAAACATAAAGGGCCTGGCAGGTGTACAACCAGCAAACCAGCTATTGCGTGGAGAAGCACTTGCACAACTACCCGTAATAGAAAACGCTTTTTTGTTGGTAGAGGATGGGGTGATAGCTGCTTACGGGCATATGTACGAGCTTGCATTGCAGTTGCCACAGTTACCCAAAGATGTTATCGATGCCAATGGGGCCTATATATTGCCCGCCTGGTGCGATAGCCACACCCACCTGGTATTTGCCGGCAGCAGGGAGCATGAGTTTGTAGATAAATTAAAGGGCTTTAGCTATGCAGAAATTGCCGCAAAGGGAGGAGGTATTTTAAATTCGGCAGCTTTATTGGGCGAAACATCCGAAGATGCATTGTTTACCCAGGCTTGGGCCCGCCTGCAGGAGTTGATTAAACTGGGTACGGGTGCCATCGAAATAAAAAGCGGCTATGGGCTATCGGTACCAACCGAGTTAAAAATGCTTAGGGTAATACAACGGCTAAAGCAGCAATCGCCCATACCTGTTAAAGCCACTTTTTTAGGTGCCCACACTTATCCTGTACAATACCAGCAAAATCACGAGGCTTACCTGCAATCTATCATACACGAAATGCTGCCTGTAATTGCGGCCGAAAAACTGGCAGATTTTATAGATGTGTTTTGTGAAAAAGGTTTTTTTTCGCCTGAAGAAATGGAGCGTATTTGTAATGCTGCAGCGGCATATGGCCTATCGCCAAAATTGCACATCAACCAGCTTAACAGCATTGGTGGTTTGCAAAAAGCTATCAAGCTGAATGCGCTTTCGGTAGATCATTTAGAAGTGATGACCCAGCAGGATATACAAGATTTGGCCGCATCCAACAGCATTGGAACGCTATTGCCCACTGCGGCATTTTTTTTACGAATGTTATACCAACCCGCCCGCCAGTTAATTGATAGCGGTTGTGCTATTGCACTTGCCAGCGATTATAATCCCGGATCTTCCCCCAGTGGTAATATGAATTTTGTGCTGTCTTTAAGTTGCATCCAGCTAAAAATGTTGCCGGAGGAGGCTATTAATGCGGCCACGATTAACGGTGCTTATGCCATGCAGCTGCAAAACGAGGTTGGCAGCATTGCCATTGGCAAAAGGGCCAATCTTATTTTTACCCGGCCTATGCCATCATTGGCTTACCTGCCTTATGCTTTTGGCAGTAATTTAATCAGCCGGGTAATGATTAATGGCAATTTTGTAACATAAAAAAAAGCAGCCCAATGGCTGCTTTGCTTAATGTAGTAATATTGATTTGTGTTACACAACAAAATTCCAGTTATGTATATCTTCGGCTTTACCAGTACGTATTTGCTCCAGTTTAAATTTTAATTGCTGGTGCAGGCTGTTGCTGTTGTATGCCGGCAGGGTATAATCGATACCATTAATATGGATGGTACCAATAGGTGCCACAACAGCTGCAGTGCCAGCGCCAAATGCTTCGGTAATGCTATGTTTTTTAAATGCATCCTCCAACTCATAAATACTTATTGGCCTTTCTTCAGTAGCAAAGCCCATGTCGTTGGCAAGGGTAAGTAATGAGTGCCGGGTAACGCCATCCAATATAGAATCTGACAGGGCAGGTGTTACCAGTTTGCCATCTAATACAAACATGGCATTCATCATACCCGATTCCTCAATATACTCGTTGTGTTTGCTATCGGTCCATAATACCTGGTCGTAACCCTGCTCTTTGGCCAGTAGGGTAGGGTAGTAAGCGCCTCCATAATTGCCTCCGCATTTAGCAGCGCCAGTACCACCTTTGGCAGCTCTTACAAAATCGGTTTCTACCTTTACTTTAATAGGGTCGGCATATAAAGAGGGTACCGGCCCGCTAAAAATAATAAACCGGTATTCGTCTGATATTTTTACACCAAACTTTGCTTCGCTGGCATACATAAATGGCCGGATATACAGTGCATCGCCGCTATTGGTTGGCACCCAGCCACGGTCTGTATCTATCAATTTTACCAAGCCCTCTATAAAAACTTCTTTTGGAGGTACGGCCATGCACATACGCATGAGCGACCTGGCAAAACGATCGTAATGTTTTTCTATCCTAAAAATATTAATGCGGCCATCCTCCATTCTAAATGCCTTCATGCCTTCAAAAACAGTTTGCCCATAATGCAGTGCCAGTGTGGTGGGGCTTAAAGAAAGGTTGGCATAGGGCACTACCTCTGCTGGCGTCCAGCTGCCATTGTTGTAATCGCAAACAAGCATATGGTCGGCCACATATTTTCCAAATTCCAGTTGGTTAAAGTTTACTTCGTTTAACCGGGGGTGAGTGGTTTTGCTTACCCGGATTTGTGTTGTTAATTCCATTTGTTTTTATTTTATATTTTATTGCAACTGCCTTTTTTATTACACGGTTACTGGGGCAGGTTGATTTCCATTTTTACATTAGCACGGGCATATACATCGTTTTCAACCGGCAGATGTTTAAAGCCTAATTTTTCGTATAACAAAATGGCCGCGGCATTTTTGGTATTAGAGTATAAAATAACTTTTGTACCACCTAGTTTACGGGCTGTATCAAAACTGGCAAGGCTTAATGCCTCTGCAATACCTTTTCTTCTAAAATTTTCGCCTACCGCCATCTTGGTAAATTCAAATAAACCGGGGCTTAATTTACGCAAGCCAACCGTGCCGGCTACTTCGCCATTATACAAAGCCATTAGTATGGCTCCGCCGCTTTGCAATATTGCCTCTTCGGGGTGTGTAAGCACATACTCATCTAATGGCTCCATCGTAAACCATGCCTCTATCCATTGCCGGTTAAGTTGCTCAAAATAAGGTTGGTGTTTTTTTTGATATGGCACTATGTTAATTCCCTGCATGGCTGTATCAACTGGTTTAATTAATTGTGCTACAAAATTTCAATATTTGTATAATATAAAACAGATGCAGATTTGTTAATTTTGACTATATCAGATTTTTTTGCTTTTTAAAAGCAGTGGTTTAAAAAATTACCGGGTATGAAAAAAAAGGCGTTTAACTCGTATGAGCATCTGTACCTGCAGGTAGCAGATGGGCTTGAAAAAATGATTGCAGAAGAAGTGTTACGTATTGGAGATAAACTACCCTCTGTACGCATGCTTAGCGATGAGTATGGCATTAGCATGGGTACCGCTTTCCAGGCATATTATCACTTAGAAGGCAGGGGCCTGATTGAAAGCCGGCCTAAGAGTGGCTATTATGTACGTTTTAATCACCAGCGTTTTCCACAGCAGCCCGAAGCGGTAACGCCGGATACCGGATCGCATGAAGTAAGTATTAAAGAAATGATTGCATCCATCTATAGCGATATTGTGGCTAAAGATGTAATCAATTTTGCCATAGCCGTACCCGACAATTCGTTGCTGCCGCATGCCAAAATAAATAAATCGGTAGTATATGCTTTAAGAAATGCAGCAAACAGTTGTATTAATTATGAGCATACAGCTGGTAGCGCCGAACTGCGCCAGCAAATTGCCCGGCTGGCATTTAATTGGGGTGGTAAAATAAAACCCGACCAGGTGCTGGTAACCAATGGTTGTGTAGAAGCGGTAATGATGTGCTTAAAAGCCGTAACCAGCCATGGCGATACAGTAGCGGTAGAATGCCCCACTTATTTTGGTATTTACCAACTGATAGAAAACCTTGGGCTTAAAGTGGTGGAAATACCTACTACTGCCACAGAAGGCATCGACCTGGAGAGTTTGGAAAAAGCTTTTAAAAAACACCCGATAAAAGCCTGTGTGGTAGTACCCAATTTTAATAATCCATTAGGCACTTGTATGAGCGATGAAAAGAAAAAAAAGCTGGTACAACTTATTACCGAATACCAGGTGCCTTTGATTGAAGATGATATTTATGGCGAGTTGTATTTTGGTAAAAGCAGGCCACGTACCTGTAAATGCTACGATACCAAGGGCCTTGTTATGTACTGTTCATCTTTATCTAAAACACTGGCGCCGGGTTATCGTATCGGGTGGACGATACCCGGTAAATTTTACGAACAGGTAAAACAGCACAAACGCATACAAAACATCAGCGGCCCGGCACTAACGCAAGCCGCCATGGCGCATTTTTTAAAAATGGGCCGGTATGAGTACCATTTAAAAACATTAAGAAAAGCACTGCATACACAAAGCCTTCGGTACCTGCAGGCCATAATCCAGTATTTTCCTGCCGATACAAAAATTTCACGCCCAATGGGGGGCTTTATTTTTTGGATAGAATTAAATAAAAAAATAGACTCCTTTAAATTGCGTACAGAGGCTATGAAACACAATATTTCTATCGTGCCGGGCAAAGTTTTCTCCGCCAGTATCAACTACTCCAATTACATTCGCCTCAGCTTTGGAAAGCCCTTTAATGATGATGTAGATTATGGCTTGATGATGTTGGGAAAGATTATTCAAAAAATGATTGAAAAAAAGACAGATTAAAGGATACAGCCCAGAGGCTATAGCATTTATCTCACAATAAAAAATTAACTACATGCAGCAAAGTTTGGCCAATGTATCGATAGTGGTGAACGATTATGATGAAGCCATCGATTTTTATACCAGCAAGTTGGGATTTGATTTAATAGAAGATACCCGACTGAGCGAAACAAAACGTTGGGTACTGCTAGCCCCTGCAGGCTCTACGGGATGCAGGTTATTGCTGGCGCAAGCAGCAACACCCGAGCAACAAAGCCGGGTGGGTAATCAAACCGGGGGCCGGGTATTTTTATTTTTACATACCAACGATTTTTGGCGGGATTATGATGCCTACAGCTCCAGGGGCGTAACGTTTGTGCGGCAGCCCGAAAAACAACCATACGGCACCGTAGCCGTATTTAAAGATTTATATGGCAACCTGTGGGATATGATAGGCCCGGGTGGAGACAGGCTGGCCTAACTCTTTGCAGCTATTTTGGAGGAGCAGCACCATTCATCAAATTTTGCTACCTTCCCTTTATGAAGCATTTTAAGTTTTACAGCAAAGAAGATGTATTGTCGCTTACCAAAATTCGCCGATACGAAACCCGGCTGGGCGAAAGGGTGCAAAATATACGGCCCGATGCAGATTGGGTTACACAAATACAACAATCCAAGGCTCGTTTTGTATTGTTGGGTATACCCGAAGATATTGGTGTAAAAGCTAACTATGGCATTGGTGGTGCCGATACCAACTGGCTGCCATTTTTATCATCGTTTTTAAATACACAGAGTAATGATTTTTTGGTAGGAGAAGAATTGTTGTTGCTGGGCCATTTTGATTTTGGTGATATAAAATTTTTAATTGAAAATAATGCACAAGGGCAGGAGGAGCGGATAGATGCTTACCGCCATGCAATAAGCCAGGTAGATGAAGCGGTAGAACAGATTATAAAAATTATATCCAGCTGCAAAAAAATACCATTGGTAATTGGTGGTGGGCACAACAATTCGTACCCCATTATAAAAGGGGTGGCTAAAGGATTATACAAAGCAAGTGTATTGCCGCTGGCACAAATAAATGCGATAAACCTGGATGCTCATGCAGATTTTAGAACAACAGAGGGCAGGCATAGTGGCAATGGATTTCGCTATGCCAGCGAAGATGGTTTTTTGGGCAAGTACAGTATTGTGGGGCTTCACGAAAATTATGTGCCGCAAACGGTGCTGATGGATATACACAACGATCCGTTTATTGATTACATAACATACGAGGATATTTTTATCAGGGAGCGAAAAAATTTTATACAGGCTGTTGCACATGCTACGGGCTTTACAGAAGATACTTATACAGGCATTGAACTGGATATGGATTGTATAGAGGGAGTGCTTAGCAGCGCCATCACACCAAGTGGAATTACTGTATTAAATGCCCGGCAATATGTTACCCTTGCTGCACAAGATGCTAAAGTGGCTTACCTGCATATTTGCGAAGGGGCTGTACAGCTTAGCGATGGCAGAAGGGCTGATACCAATGGTAAACTAATCAGTTACCTCGTTTGTGATTTTGTAAAGGAGCTGTCGCAGGATTAGTAATACAGCCAACACAGCCAACGCCTGCAACAAAGGAAAAATCCGTAAAAATTTAAATGTTGTAAGCTGTAAATAAACCGATAAATAGCGTTTGAAATTTTGCATAGGTGCACCGCACTTGCATAACATTTCAACAGTACGGTTGGCAAGTAAAGCAGCAATACCCAGTTGCTGACCCGGGCAAAAAAATGCTTATTTTAAATATATAAATAATCGTTTCGGCAATGATAGTTGCTGTAGCCAGCTTTTAGTAATCAATATCAAAACTGTTCTGCAATTTCTTTTTCGGTTGCCACACCATCTTTTCTCCATACCTGCTTACCATTTTTAAAAATGATAAAAACCGGCAGGGCTGTTACATTGTAAGCCTTTAGCACTTCTTCATCATTGCCACCATCCACTTTTAATAAGGCAAATTTGCCGGGGTTGTTTGCTTGCAGGCTTGCTAAAACGGGCTCCATTTTTTTGCAGGGCGGGCACCATACCGCACCAAAATCTACCAATACAGTATTAGCAGATGTTAATGCAGTAGTAAACTCCTGTAGTGTTAACTGTTTGGCGTTGCTTTTGCCTTCCAGCGCTTTATTATCGGCCTTCCATGCATTAATGCCTCCTTTTAATTCATACACTTGCTGATAGCCCTGTGCCCTTAGTTTTTCAGCTGCCGCAGCACTTCTGCCACCGGCAAGACAATATACATACACCGGTTTGTCTTTGTCAATAAATGCAATGCGTCGTTCAAATTCAGTTTTATTATTCCAGTCGGCCAGTAACGAGCCTTGTATATGGCCACTGCTGTATTCGCCGGGGGTTCTTACATCCAATAATTGCACAGAGTCTTTACCAATGGCTTGTTCAAATGCAGCCGCTGTTAGTACCTGGTTGTTTTGTGCATTGCATGAACAAAAGGAGAGGGTTACAGCAATGAGGAGAGTGAGTTGAAAAAAACGGGGCATATAAATTTTTTTGTAAAGTTCAGCATAAACAGGGTATAAAAAAACACCTGCTTTAACAGGTGTTTTTTATAATTAATCGATCCTGTTTACACAACAGGTGTCAGGTATTGTGCATAAGCATATCCTTCTTCGCCGTCATCAGTTCGTACCATCCACCATAGCTCGTTACTCTGGCTTACCAGCGTAATAACTTCGCCATGGGCGGCTTTGCCCACAATGGGTTGATCGGTGCCCGGGCCTTTACGAATGTTAAGATTGCTGCTTTCGGTGGTAACCTTTACTTTGCTAACAGCAGCGCTCAAGTCTGTTTTTACATTTAGCACCAGGTCGCCACTGGCAAAGTTGGGGTCTATTTGATCGTAGATGTTCCACAGTTGGTCTTTGGCCGAGGCGGTAGGGGCAGTGCCATCTACATATAAAATGCCGTCTTGCTCTCTTACCGCAAGATCGCTGATGCCTGCAGCTGCGGCGGCATCGGTTAATGCTTTGTATTTATCTGCTAGTGCCATAGTGATGTCCTCCTTAAATTATTTTACAGTTAATTGGTTAGCTACTTTTTTGGGTTTTAAAGATTGCAGTAAAGGCATTAATTTTTTTAGTGCATCTTTTTTTATTTCGCCGGTAAGGGTAATTACACCGTCTTTTACATCTGCAGTTACGGTTGGATGATCTTTAATGGCATCCGCTACTGCTTTTGCTAAAGGATCGTCTGCTGCTATTACCACGGGTGCAGGCGGCGGCGGAGGTGGTGGCACACTAATATTGTTGATTACATCTTTTACCCCCTTCATACCTTTAACGGCGCCAGCACATTTTGCCTTACAGGCTTCGTCTCCGCAGGTGCCACTTAGTGTAGCCACGCCATCTTTAACATCCACAGTTAAGCCCTTCATGTCGCCATTTTCCTGGATTGCTTTGTCGATTGAAGCTTTAATATCAGCATCTTTTGGTTTGCAGCTTACAAAGCCAACCGTGGCCGATACTGCAACTGCCATTAATACATTGGTGAGTTTCATGTTGCGATTTTTTTTAAATTAAATGATATTTAAAGGAAATGAAACTTTATGGATAATTCAAATTATCCATCACATTTTTTAATAAGCATTAGGTGGTATTTTAGCCAGACAAATCAAGCCTGTTGGGTGTAGGTAAAACCTGTTTTTATTTTTAAAGCTTCTATTACATTAAAAATAATAGGGCAGGCGGCATAGTGTATCAAAAGGCCAAATAGCCTGTTGGCAAAATTTGGTTTGTGCAGGTGCGGAAAATCACGGCATTCCGTAAAGCGCTGTTCGTAAATGGAGCAGCGGGTGCCCGTTAAAAAATGACAGGGAATTTGGTTGATAACCAGTTGCCCTTGCTGGCTCTCTTCAAGATATTTTTCTTTTAGCCCGGCCAGGTTGGTTTGTAAATGGGTAGCCAGGCTACTGGCTTCTGCTGGTGTTACATTTATCATCAACGATTTGCAGCAATTGCCGCACTGGGTACAATCTATTTGCGGCGTAATCTGGTTATTAAGGGTATGTACCAGTTCATCTATTTGCTGGCTGTTACTGTTTTTAATAAATATCCTAAAGGCGTCATGCTCTTGTTGCCTGGTTGCTGCAATAGCTTTTATCGTATCCAGGTTTGTAACAATGTTTGGCAGTGTACCCATTTTGTAAAAATAAGTACAATATGGTAGCCCGGGGCATTTAGTAAAAATAAAACAGCTGCTTTGCAGCAGCTGTTGATGTTATAAAAGTTGTTGAGTGATTAAAAATTAAAGAAGAAAAGAGCGTTAAGCCTTTGCAAAACCGATGAGGTTGTTGCAGCTGGCTTTTTAATAGCCGGGGCTGTTTGGTTAAGATCTTCTCTTTTAACTGTAAGCCGGTAACCCAGCACTGGCAAAACAGCACTCATGCCTTTATGCTTAATGGCTACTGCGTTATTTTCTTTGCTCACAATTGACTCTTCGGTAAAATCGGCAGGCATTAATGGGTTGATGTCAATTTTTTGCAATTCAATTTTCGAATAATTCTCTTCCATTTGTTTAATGATATAAACAGTTTCTTCGCTTATTTTAACAGGAGCCGATTTCCAGTATACCAGGTTTTGTACGCCTTGTATATTCAGCATCTCATTGATAGAATGATTGGCTTGTTTTACAAATACACATTGGTTAAATAAAGGAAGCGATTGATTTTGATGTTTAGAGCCAGTTACTTTAACTGATGTAGTGGTGTATGGGCAATAGTTTTCAATTCCTTTTTTTGTTAAAGCCTTTACTACATTTTTTTCTTTGTTGCGGCTTGTGCAGATAAGTAACCAGTTGTCTTTCATTTTCTTAAGGTTTAGGTAGTGATTAAAATTTTTACCAGTGTTGCTGGTTGGCATACTACTTTCTATTACAATGCCGAATTTTAATCAATTGAAAAACAATTAGTTGCAATTTTTTTGTTTTTGCCTTTTTCCACCTGTTGGAAAACAACATCGCAAAATGGACAATTGATCATAAAAAAAGCGCCGCTATCCTGCGGCGCTTTTTTGAAAAAGATGTGCTGTTTTATTTAAAAAACTGTTGCAAGGCTTTTGCCACACCGTCATTATTATTGGTGTCGGTTATAAAATCAGCCGCTTGTTTTATTTCGTCTGGTGCATTACCCATGGCTACGCCCATTCCGGCAAATGCAATCATATCCTTATCGTTATAATTATCACCAATAGCCACCACCTCTTGCTGTGCGATGCCAAACTTATTCATCAGCATTTGCATCGCTAAGGTTTTAGAGGCTTGCTGCTGTATTACTTCCACATACCTTGGTTGCGATTTAAAGATATTAAGTGAGCGACCAAATTGGTTTACTAATGCTTTCTCCAGTTCCAGTATATGACCGGGATCGCCGGCAATTAAAATTTTATTTGGCCCATTTTGCTGGTTGGCCCAATGTTGCAGGGTTACGCTGGCGGGTTGTATGGTAACGGGTATGGGGGTTATTTTTTGCTCTTTTTGGGTAGCGGGATTATCGGTATGGGCGTACCAATCCATTTGGCTATAGTAGATAGGCGTAACCGGGTATTCACTCACCAATTGGTGTACGGCTTCAGCCTCTGCTGCATTTATATTTACCTGGTAAATAATATCGCCATTGTGATAAATGTAGCTGCCATTAAGGCTTACCACCGGTATGTGTGCAGGTATAAATGTTTGAAGGATGGGTTGCATGCCATGCAGCGGCCTTGCAGAAATAGGAACGATTAAAATCCCTTTGTTAATTAGCTGGCTGATGAGCTTTTGTGTTTGTTCGCTAACGGTATGGTCCTTTCGTAGTAAGGTGCCATCCATATCAATAAAAGCGGCTTTATACATGTGTTGTTTTAAAAATAATCCGGCGAAATTACACGATATAAAGCATACACAACAAAGCCTGCAATTTTGCAGGCTTTGTTGTGTATCAGCTAGTCCACTGTGTATGGTGTTTTTTTCCAGAGGCATCATCCTTTCGCTGGTAGGTATGTGCTCCAAAATAGTCTCGTTGTGCCTGTATTATGTTAGCGCTGCTTTGTTGTTGCGTAGCAGCATACAAGTAATGCGCTGCACTTGCCATACAGGGTATGGCTATTTGCTGTTGTGTAGCCAATGCAACTACCTGGTTTAAATCAGGTAAAGAGTTTTTTACTTGCGTTGCAATAGCTGCATGTAATAAAATTCGGTTACTAGTTGCCAGTATGTTGTTTAACGAAAGCATTAATGGCGATCGGATAATACAGCCATTGGTCCAGATACGTGCCAGCTCCGGCATATTAATTTTCCATCCATATTGTTCGGATGCTGCATGTATCAGGTGAAATCCCTGGTGATGATTTATGATACGTGCCAGTTGGTAGGCATTAAACAATGCCTGGGTGTTAATAGCGGTGCTGTTGGTTTGCAGGGGATATACCTGTGCCGCTGTTGTACGCTCTTCTAATATTTCTGATTGATAGCGGGCAAAGAGTGCTGCAGTAAGGGTAGGTATGGCCACGCCCAATTCGCAAGCAGCTACGGTGGTCCATCCGCCTGTACCTTTGTTGCCGGCACGGTCTACAATCAGGTCAATCAACCATTGGCTATTTTCTTTTTTTTGCAAAATGTCAACTGTAATTTCCAGCAGGTAACTGCTTCCGGAGCTATTAAGCCACGGTTTCATCAGCCCGGCAATCTCATCTGGTGTGTACCCGCCTGCTTGCCGTAAAATGCTGTATACTTCTGCCAGTAATTGCATTTCGGCATATTCTATACCGTTGTGTACCATTTTTACAAAATGCCCTGCACCACCATTGCCAATAAATGTACAGCAAGCCTCGCCGGCTCCATCCTTTGCAGCGATGCTTTCTAAATAGTTACTCACTTGTGCATAAGCCGCTGCACTGCCGCCGGGCATAATAGACGGGCCTTTTAAAGCGCCCTCTTCACCACCCGATACGCCTGTACCTACAAAATGAATATTACGAGCCTCCAGGTAATCGCTTCGGCGCTGGGTATCTTTGTAAAACGAGTTGCCGCCATCAATCAACACATCGCCGGCATCTAAGTAGGGCAACAATTGTTCAATCATTTCATCCACGGCTTCGCCGGCTGGCACCATTAAAAATATTTTTTTGGGAGATTGAAGCGACGTGGCAAATGCTGCTACATCTTGATAGCCCTGTGCCCCGGATAGTTCGGTATAAGCCGAAATAAATTTTAAAGCAACCTCTTCTTCGGTAACAGGTACATACCGGTTGTATAAAGAAAGTTGTATGCCATTGTTGGCCAGGTTACGGGCAAGGCTTTTACCCATTACACCTAAGCCAGCTAAACCAAATTGCTGCATAGTGGTATTTATTTTTGATAAAATGAATTGTACAATTTTTGCCGGCTGCTGCTGTATATCAATGCTGATAGCATTGGCCGGTATTTCTAAATCGTTAAACTGAGATTGTAATAAGCCCGGCGGCATGTAATGATTTTGCCTTTGCTGCAGTCGGTTGTAAATGGTGCTATAGTCGCCATTTAAAAAAATCCATTTACAATTAGCCTCAATATGCTGGGCTAGCCGTTGCCGGTATTTATCTTTTAGAGCACTGCATGCCAGTACAATATTTTGCTGTGGTAATTGTTGCCGGGCAAATGTGTTCATCTCATCCAGCCAGGGCCAGCGGTCCTCGTCTGTAAGCGGTTGGCCGGCCTGCATTTTGTTTACATTGGCGGCAGGATGAAAACTATCGGCATCGTAAAATTTAAATCCGGCTTGCTGTGCCAGTAATTTGCCAATGGTGGTTTTGCCGCTGCCAGAAACGCCCATTATCACAATCAATTGATGTTGCATAGTTGCCTTGCTGTATTAGTTACCATTGCATCACAATTTTTCCGGTACTCATTCGGTTGCCTAAAAAATCATGAGCGGCTGCAATATCGGTTGCTTTAAAAACTTTACCAACTACCGGTTTAAAAATGCCTGCATCAGTAAGCGCCACCACTTGCTGCAGGCATTGCTGCAGTACTGCTGGTTTTTCATCTGCAATACGCAACATGTTTATACCTATCATGCTTTTACACGCCGTCATCAACATAACCGGGTGATAAAAACCAAAAGCAAGGGCTGCTCCAATTTTTCCAAAAATGTTTTTGTTGCTCATGGTGGCTGCACCATAGCAAATGATGCGGCCGCCGGGCGCAAGCTGTTTAAACCCCTTGTTTACAGAGCCGCCGCCTACTGCATCAAAAATAACATCAATGCCCTTACCGCCGGTGAGTGTGCGTATTTGCTGCCAGTAACTGTTATTGTTATAATTGATAGGGTGATGCACACCCATGGCTTTTAGCATATTTACTTTTTCATCGCTGCCGGCCGTTGAAAAAACCTGGCAGCCTTTGTGCAGTGCCAGTTGCAGCAGCGCCATACCCACACCACCTGCGCCAGCGTGTATAAGTACATTATCGCCTTTATATAAATTGGTTATTGCTGCAGCGGCGTAATAGGCTGTACAATATTGGGTGGCCAATGCTGTGGCGGCAGCCATATCGATGCCGGCAGGTATTTTGGCTACGGCTTCTGCCTGTGTTAGGGCATACTCGGCATATCCTCCAAAACGTGTCATGGCAAATACCTTATCGCCCGGTGCTACATGGGTTACGCCAGCACCAATTGCCTCCACCGTGCCGGCAACATCGTAGCCCAGCACAGCAGGTAGTGGCGGTGCTTCTTTATACATGCCCACCCTTGCCATTACATCAGCAAAATTTAGCCCAAAACAGGCCACTTTTATTAACACCTGCCCGGTACCCACCGCAGGTATGGGTACATCAATGATGTTAAATGCGTTGGATGCACTGCTATATTTTTTTAGTATCACTGCTTTCATAATCTGTAATTGGTTTTATTAAAATTTCAAACTCAAGCGGTTTGGCAGATTGGTTAAAGCGGCCGTCTGCTATAAATGGCAGCCGGTTGCCGGTGCTGTGGTAACCATGCCTGTTATACCAATCTACTAATGTGGTGCGGCTGCTGATTACCGTCATTTTTATTGCCGGGCAGTTGCAATGGCGGGCATGGTTTTCTGCAGCTTGCAGTAATTGTTTGCCAATACCTTTAGCCTGCAATTCGGGATCAACACTTAGCATGCCTAAGTATAAGCAAGTTGGTTGCTGCTGCAGGTGTACAGTGCCGGCAAGTTGCCCGTTTGGCAATATGTACAGCAATAGGCAGCTAAGCGGATCGTTGATGATGGCTTGTATCAATGAGGCATCAGTTCGCTCATTGCCCGGTAAAATGTCTGCTTCGGTGGTCCATCCTTTTTTAGATGATTCACCCCGGTAAGCGCTATTTACAAGTGTTACAATAGCGGCGATATGATCATCGGTTGCTTTAATGATTGCCATTATTGCACCCTGTTAATGGTAATGGAGGAGAGCCCCTTGAGGTAACGTCTGCCTGTAGTAAAATCAGAAGTTGTAAGTACTAAAATACTTTCATTCATTGCCCCCATATCAATATTGTTTTTGGAAGTAACCAAATAGGTAAAGTTGCCAGTTTGGGTATTAAATAATTCATTCCAAGAGTATATTACCTTGTATCCATCGCAGGCGGTAAGCACAAAGTAAAATTCACTCAGTTGTTTGGGGGATTCACAAGGCAGTAGTGCTTTTTGTAAGATAGTTTTGAGAAGCACCCCTTTTAAATTTTTTATTTCACTCTTTTTTTCTCCGAGGTGATTGGTAATAATAATATCGCTTATTGGTGCATCAGGCATCGTATCCAGCTGTGCTATTGTAACTGTGTATGGGTTGTTAACTGTGCCTGTTACTAAAAACTGAGCAGTATGGCAACTTACGTGTTGTGCCTGTAGCTTAGTTGTTATGGCTAATAGTACAATGACAAGGTATTTTTTCATTTGTAAATACTTTTAAATACATAAAGGCTAAATTACTTTAAAGTTAACGCTATAATAGTGTCTATACCATTGCAGTTAATGCCATCCATAAATATAAAAGTGCCCTCAGGTTGTTGTTTAAAATTTACTTTTTTTGCGGTGCCAAATAAAATGGCTTTATCTATTTGGGTATTCCATCCGGGTATAAAAATATAAGCGGCGGATGCAGGTTGCTGCAAAATATGTACAAACACTGTTTTGTTGCGCTGTGTTAATACACCCCATGGCTGTGGCGCCACCAGGTTACCCCGGGTGCCGTAAACCGACTCGCCGTTTTGCTGCATCCATTGCCCAATTACTGCCAGCGTATCTGCAAATTCGGGTTGAATGCTGCCGTCGGGCATTGGCCCAACATTTAATAAAAAGTTGGCGTTGTAGCCTGCTGCTTTAACGAGGTACTGTATAAGGGTGGTGCTTGATTTGTAGTTTTTATCTGTAATGTTAAATCCCCAGCTATCATTCATTGTTTCGCAGGTTTCTAAAGGTAATGCCGATACCGATGCTCCGCCAAAACCGGTGCTATTGTGGCCGGGCAGGTCTTTTTCAAATGCCTGGAAATCTTCGCCAGGCAAGGGGGTGAGGTGGTGATTATTGCTGATGAGGCAGGCGGGCTGCAGCTGGTGTATCAACTCATATATTTCGTTGTAATGCCAGTTAACTTTTGAGGAAAGGTTTTTGTCGTTATCATTATCCAACTGGTCCCAATGTCCATCAAACCAAATGCCGCTGATGGGGCCGTAGTTGGTAAGCAGCTCTGTTAGTTGAGCTTTCATAAAACGGATGTAACCCTCCCAGTTACTTTTATCTTTACGGCCGGTGCCTTTGCCGGTTCGGCCCGTTTCGTACTGGTAATCGCTGCGGTACCAATCCAGTAATGAGTAATAGCAAAATAGTTTTATGCCTTGTTGCCGGCATTCGGCCGCCAATTGCTTTAATGCATCCTTGCCATAAGGGCTGTTGGTAATTTTCCAATCGCTTTGCTGTGTATCCCAATTGCTAAAGCCATCGTGGTGCCGGGTAATAAAAGTAATATAGCGCATGCCCGCTGCCTTGGCAATGCTTACCCATTTTTTGGCATCAAAATTTTGTGGATTAAATACATGAATCAACCTGCCGTATTCTTTTACGCCTATGTTTCGGTTGTTCATCACCCACTCGCCATGGCCCAATACACTGGATGCTCCCCAATGTATAAACATGCCAAATTTATCATCCTGAAAATCTTTTCGGGCTGCTATATTTTGTACGGTGGGGCTGTACGACTGTGCAGCAGCATTGGCAATGCTGGTACAAAAAAACAGGCAGGCTAATAATGTTTTCATGCTGTGTTTTATTTTTCAGATTTTCAATTTAGTGCTTTTAAATAGTATTCGGTAGCACCGGTATTTATATTTTAAGCCGGGTGATGGATATTGTATATCTTAATGGCCGGTTGTATTTAATAACCGTACAACCGATATAACATATGCCTCAAAATGTTGGCGCCACAGCATCAAAAGAAGTTACGCTTGTAAGAGCCTTAGGATTATTTAGCGGCACCTTGCTGGTAGCCGGTGTAATGATAGGGTCGGGTGTGTACAAAAAAATTATTCCCATGGCCCAAACAGGGCTTAGCGAAGGCTGGATATTAATGGCCTGGGTAATTGCGGGCATTGTTACCATGCTGGGGGCTTTTAACCTGGTAGGTTTAACCTCCTTAACCGAAGAGTCGGGTGGGGTGTATGAGTACCTGCGTTTAAGCTTTGGCAATTTTTTTTCATTCCTTTTCGGCTGGACGGATTTTTCCATTATAGGCAGTGCCTCGGTAGCTGCTCTTGCCTTTATGTTTGCACAAACGGTTAATAGTATAGTGCCTTTGCCCAATCCCCTGCAACAATGGGAGGCATTTAATTTTGGTGGCTTTATCTATCCTTTTGCCGATGCCGGCATAAAAATATTGGCCTTGGCTGCTATCGGTATTGTTACATTTATCAATTACCGGGGTGTAAAAGAGGGTGGAGTGGTAAACAATATTTTTACCTCAGCCAAAATAACGGGCATTATCATTTTGATTGTATTGGGTATTACCTATACCATGCCCGCTGGCAGTACGGTAGCGCCTGTGCAGGCATCCTTGCCAGCTGGCATGCCTTTTTTAAGCGCTTTGTTTGCAGCCATGCTTAGCGCCTTTTGGGCATACGATGGTTGGCTGGACATATCATTTGTTACCGGCGAAATAAAAAATCCAAAAAAAAATGTACCGCTGGCTATACTGGCAGGCGTTAGTATGGCCATGCTGCTGTATGTATTGGTAAATTTTGCTTACCTGCAGGTAGTGCCTGCCGCAACGCTGGCTACGGTTCAAAGCAATCAAATAGGCGCTGCCGTGGTAGCACAAAAGCTGCTGGGTAATTTTGGTAAAACACTTATTGTAACATTAATACTTATTAGCTCTTTTGGATCGCTGAATGCAGTGCTGCTGGCACATGCCCGGGTATATTACCGGATGGCGCAAGAAAAATTCTTTTTTAAAAATGCCGCCCGGGTACACCCCGTTTATCGTACCCCATATAAATCCATCGTATACACCAGCGCATGGAGCTGTGTACTGGTAGTATCGGGTACATTTGATTTACTTACAGATATGGTGGTATTTGCCTCTTTTATCTTTTACATTTTACTGGCGCTGGCGGTTTTAAAAATGAAACAAAAAGCTGCTATTACGCAAAAACTGGTGGGCTACCCGGTTGTACAAGTGGTGGTAATTATATTTTCTTTGGCATTGTTGGTAAATACCATTGTAACACAGCCAAAACAAACAGCCACGGGCCTTTTGCTGGTATTGCTGGGTGTGCCTTTTTATCTTTTTTTTAAACAAAAAAACAAACAGCAGTAAAAATTATTTGGCAGTTTTATATTGCCGCTTATATCTTTGCAGCAGTTCTTTACACAAATACTTATCAAGAAAGGCAGAGGGTAATGGCCCGATGAAGCCTTGACAACCTACCCGGCGTAAGCCGTGGAAAGGTGCCAACTCCATCCCGTTAATTAGCGGGACAGATAAGTCAGATTAAAAGCTTACAAATATTTTCTTCACAATATTTTAAAGCCCATCTGATTTATCGGGTGGGCTTTTTTGTTGTACGGCAATGGCAGCAAAAAGCATATCCGGTAATGGTTTGCTCTTGAAAGTGTTTTATCCATTTTTTAAACAGTAAAAATGCTGCTTTGCAGCAGGAGGGTAAACACCATGTCACTCAATGCCACACAACTCATTCACAGCATCCCGGTAGATGATGCCACCGGCGCCATCAGCGTACCCATTTATCAAACCAGCACATTTGTACAAGAAGCACCCGGTGTAAACAAAGGGTTTGATTATGCCCGCAGTAATAACCCCACCCGACAGGTGCTGGAGCAGCTGGTAGCCCTGCTGGAAAATGGCAGCACCGGCCTGGCATTTGCCAGCGGCCTCGCCGCTATTGATGCAGTATTAAAATTGTTAACTACCGGCGACGAAATTATTGCGGTAGATGATATTTACGGTGGTGCCTATCGCCTGTTTACACAGGTATACCAAAAGTTTGGCATTAAAGTAACTTACGTTGATGCCTCCAACGCCATCAATGTTTTAAATGCCATTACGCCAGCCACTAAACTCATCTGGATTGAAACACCCAGCAACCCAACTTTAAAAATTGCCGACATCAGCGCCATTGCCAAAATTGCCAAAGCCAGCAATTGCCTGCTTTGTGTAGACAATACTTTTGCTACCCCGGCACTGCAGCAGCCACTAACATTGGGCGCCGATGTTGTGGTGCACAGCGCTACCAAATACTTGGGCGGCCACAGCGATATTGTTGCCGGGCTGGTAATTACCAAAGATGCCGGTTTAGGTGCCCAGCTAAAGTTTTTACAAAATGCTTGTGGTAATATTTTGGGCCCTTTTGATAGTTGGTTGCTGATACGTGGTATCGAAACCTTGCCCTTACGCATTCAACAACACTGCCGCAGTGCACTGGCTATTGCCCATTTTTTACAACAGCACCCGGCGGTAGATAAAGTTTATTACCCGGGGTTACATACACATCCCAATTACAGCGTGGCAAGGCTTCAATCAAAAGGGTATGGCGGTATTGTATCCTTTACTTTAAAAAACGATACCACTGCCGAAGCCAATGCATTTGTTACCAGCACCCGATATTTTAAATTAGCCGAAAGCCTCGGCGGCATTAAAAGCCTTATCAGCCACTCGGCACAAATGACGCATAAAACAATCCCTGCCAACATACGGCAGGCCGCAGGTGTGGCCGACTCTCTTATAAGACTTAGTGCAGGCCTGGAAGAAACCGACGACCTGTTGGCCGACCTGCAACAAGCTTTTGAAAAACTGCACGACCGTAAGCATGATTATGTTACCAACGTATATGCATAGCCCGGCAGCAGTGGCGTCGCACACTTGTACAGTATCCAATCATTCAACTAAATAAAAATTCACCTTAACAGTATATGAGTAAACAATTAAACATTGGCCTGTTTGGCTTTGGCGTGGTAGGCAAAGGGCTATACGATGTGCTCCATCATACCCCGGCATTGCAATCGTCCATCAAAAAAATATGCATCAAAAACAACCATAAAAAGCGAGCCATCGCTGCCACTAATTTTACCGATAACGCCGCTGAGCTATTGCAAGATGAAGGGATAAACGTAATTGTTGAGCTGATTGATGATGCCGATGCAGCATTTGAAATTGTAAAAACTGCCATGCAAAATGGCAAGGCCGTGGTAAGTGCCAATAAAAAAATGATAGCCCAGCATTTTGCGGAGTTGCTGCAACTGCAGCAACACTACCGGGTACCTTTTTTATACGAGGCAGCCTGCTGCGCCAGTATGCCCATTATCCGCAACCTGGAGGAGTATTACGATAACGATTTGCTCCAGTCTTTTAGAGGAATCATTAATGGCAGCACCAATTTTATTTTAACCAAAATAATAAAAGAGCAGCTGGATTTTGATAAAGCATTATTACTGGCCCAGCAAAATGGTTTTGCAGAAAGTAACCCCACGCTGGATGTGGGCGGTTATGATGCCGCTAATAAACTGGCAATTTTGCTGGCTCACTCTTTTGGCCTGGTAAAGCAGCCTGCTGATTTTGTTTTTACCGGCATAAAAAATATTACCCTGCAAGATGCCGCCGTGGCCAAGGGCAGGGGCTGGCAAATAAAACTGGTAGCCAACGCCCAAAAATTAAAAGACGGTACATTGGCTGCTTTTGTGTTGCCGCAGTTTGTACAATCAACAGACGATTTATACCAGGTAGATAACGAGTTTAATGGCCTTGTAACGGAAAGTAGTTTTGCCGATAAGCATTTTTTTAAAGGAAAAGGAGCCGGCGCTTTTCCTACTGCATCGGCTGTGCTTAGCGATATATCTGCCCTGCGATACGATTATAAATACGAGTACAAAAAAATATTTAACCAAACGGGTACCAGCCTGAGCAACGATTTTTATTTAAAGGTTTTTGTAAGCGTTACCGAGCTGTCTCAACTTGCCAAAGAAGAGTTTGAGTGGATAGAAGAGTGGCACAATGAGCTAAACCATAGTTGGCTGATAGGCGTGGTGCATGCACAAAAACTGGCAGATAACAACTGGTGGAAACAGCCTGGCATTTCGCTGATTGCCTGCCCCGATGCGGTAGTGCAGGATGTGGCCTATAAAAAAATAAGTAAGCGTAGCCTTGAGTTGGCAGGTGTGTTATAAATTACTTCATAAAAAAAGCTGGCCCCTTGGCCAGCTTTTTTTACGCAAATTAGATGCTATTAAAAATTAAATGCCAGTTTGGTAAATAACCTTCTGCCATTAAATCCCATTTGTACAGAATCCCATGGGCCACCAGATTCATTATCACCATACCACCATTTGGCTTTTGGATTAACACCCAGGTTGGGGTGTACATTAAAAATATTATCAGCGCCTACAAACAGGGTAACTTTTTTACTAAACTTGTACGATACAGAAACATCTGTAGTTACTTTACCACTGTAGTTAAATATTTCTGGCACATAACCAGAGCCATCATCAGCAGGCACTTGAGGGTTAATGCCAGAATAATTAGGATTGTCGCCTTCAGGAGATTCGCCATCACCAAAGCCAGTGAGCAATATTTTACCAAACGAAGTAAGCTGTGTGCGGAAACTCCAATTGCCTACGGTATAATCTGCTACCAATGCCAGCTTGCGGTTAGGTGCAGACGCTTTTAAAAAGTATTCTTCCCTGTCGCTGTAAAATGTTTTACGGTGTAAGGGTATATCGTTCAGCTTAGATGGCACATTTACCTTATCAATATTTACATGCTGAAAATTACCCGTTAGCAAAAACTTAAAGGTTTTGTTGCTCCATTTTTTGGTGTAATCCAATACGATGTCTACCCCATAATTGGTGGTATTAACCGCATTGGCAAAAAACTGTGCGGTACTAACATCTGCCGGAAACTGCGATGTAAAGCTGGGGTCGAGTGTAGGATCATCTTTGCTAAACAAGCCAGAGAGTACCACCCTGTCTTTCATTTTTACAAGGTAACCATCTACAGTAACTGTAAAGTTTTTAGCAGGTTTCCAGGTAAAACCGAGGCTGCTATTTACAGAGGTTTCTTCTTTTAAATCGGGTATACCTGCCGCTTTAG
Source organism: Bacteroidota bacterium (assembly GCA_039796475.1). Lineage (GTDB taxonomy): Bacteria > Bacteroidota > Bacteroidia > Chitinophagales > Chitinophagaceae > Ferruginibacter. The sequence continues at coordinate 65,807 of JBDKJT010000078.1, forward strand.
AAATGGCGCTTGTATTAGGGGCAATCAGCGATTGCACCAACGATCCACCACTAAAGGAAGTAAGGGTATTGCTAAAGTGGATTTGTGCCAGTGAAGGAGCCCTAAAACCCGTGCTAAAAGATCCACGGATATTAAAATTATCGGCCACTTTTATACGGGTAGCCAGCTTGCCGGTAAATACCGATCCAAAGTCGGAGTAGTTTTCAAAACGTACCGCCGCATCTATCAACCACTGTTTGGTAACGTTTAACTCAGCATCTGCATATACACCAATATTGCTGCGGCTTGCGCTCACTACATCGTTGGGGCTAAAACCGGGGAAACCCTGTGAGCCCGAAGCCGGCACTAATGATTCGCCATTTTCGCCTGCACTTGGGTAAAACAATTCGTTGGGATGAAAGCTGGCGTAAGAGCCTTCTTCACCTGCATAAATTTTATATTTTTCGTACCGGAACTCTGCACCCAAACCAAGATTTAAGCCTGCAGCTACATCCAGCCCTTTACTAAAATCTAAGTTGGTAGTATTTTGCAACAAGTTAAAGCCACCATCGTCAAAACTGTTGGGAGTAGCAGCTCCAATAATAGAGGCATTAAATGTTTTGTCGCCATAATAATGAAAGTCGTTGTAGCCAGTATTATTACTTATATCCCAGCTCCATCCACCCGAAGTTTCGCCTTTAAAGCCTGCAGCAAATGCAGCATCTTTAATGTTCGTTTGTATGTGAGGGTTGTAATAGATTACATCACCATCTTTGGTGGTACGCATAATTGATGGCACCATAATCAAGTTACCACCAGCATCCACCGGAAACCTGTCTGGCCGCCTGTTCCACTGACGGGTATAAGCATAGGCGTCAGACGATTTGTAATTGTAACTACCAAAAGAATAAAAACTTGCTTTTTTGGCAGCGCTTAACGGCACTTCCATATTATACATTACACCCTTGGTGGTAATGGAGCCATCACCAAAGCCACGGCGCCAAAGGTTTACATCTGGTAAAGCATCTTTATCGCTTAAGTCATCTGATACTTTTGCCTGGCGGTAGGTTTTGCCCTGTGTGCGGTAATCAAGTGAGTAATTAAAATAGCCGCCATTGTTACCTAAGCCAAATCCGTGGTTAAGGTTGGCATTAAAAGTATTGCCATCAATCGCTTTGCCAGCATAATAATCGTTGTTGGCATTATGATCCCTGGCATTAAACTTTGTATCGTAATAACCAGCCCAGCCAACGTTAGCGGATAAGTGTTTAACGTCTTTTTTTAAGATGATGTTAATTACACCGGCAATGGCATCAGAGCCATATTGGGCAGAAGCACCATCTCTTAAAATTTCAATACGGTCTACCGATGCCTGGGGAAAACCGTTCATGTCTACACCCGATCCGGCACGGCCACGGGTACCAAACAGTGCTACAAATGCAGTTGGATGCCTTCTCTTGCCATTTACCAGCACAAGGGTATGGTCGGCTCCCAAACCTCTTAAGGTGCCAATGTCTATATGGTCGGCACCATCTGCACCACTTTGTTTATTATAGTTAAATGAAGGCGCAGATACATTTAAGATAGAGGTAAGATCCATCCTGCCTGTTGGCATACCTACTTGGTTTATACGGATTACATCAATCGGTACCGGCGATTCTGTTTTAATACGGCCAGGTGCACGGGTACCTATCATAATTACTTGTGTAAGATCGGTAACGGAAGGTTGCATTTTAATATTAACAGCAGTATTGCTGCCAATATTAAAACTTTGGTCGGCATAGCCAATACTGGATATTACCAATACGGTGTTTGCCGGCACCTCCAGGCTAAAAGTGCCTTTTTCAGTACTGGTAACACCGGTAGTGCCCGATTTTACTTTTACCGAAGCGCCTGTTAATGGTAAGCCTGTATTGGCATCAGTAATGGTGCCGGTAATGGTTTGTTTTTGCCCTATGGATAATTGGGTAATGAATAGCATGATTGCTATTAGCAGTAGGTTTTTCGCTTTTAACATACAGTTTGTTTTGGTTTGGTAGGAAAGATAAGGAGGTTTTATAAGTTTATTAAATACGTTTTAACTGTAATGTGTATTTTATGTGATTGAAATAAAACAAAAGGGGATGTACCAGCGTCATCCCCGTATAAAAAATTAATAGCCCGATGTTTAGTAGCCTGCTTTGCCCCCACCGATATTTTCAATTGGGTGCCAGGTGGTTTTAATTTCTTGTAAATCTGTAATAAAATAGGGCGATTGGGCTTCCTCCTTCATCCAGTTTATGGTATCGTAAATAAAAACCCGTTTAATATTTAAGGCGGCTTTTTCTTTTAAAAGTTGCTGGGCGGCGGCATCGGTTTCGCAATAAATGCTGGCATTAATATCCATATGGTCGGCCAAATAAGGCAGCAGTTCTGCCGGCTTACCGGTAAGTATGTTTACCACGCCACCGGGCACATCGGAGCTGTTAAGTACTTCGCCAAAAGTAACGGCACACAAGGGTTTGCTGGCCGATGCCAATACTACACAGGTATTGCCTCCAGCAATGATGGGGGCAATTATCGATACCAGGCCAATAAGGCTGCTGTTTTGGGGTGCTATGGCTGCCACCACGCCGGTGGGCTCTGGTGCTGAAAAATTAAAATGTGCCGATGCCACTGGGTTTACACTACTAAATACCTGCTGAAATTTATCGCACCAGCCGCTATAGTAAATCAACCGGTCGATGGCCAGGTTTACCTCGGCTGTGGCTTGTGCAGTAGTAGCATCTTGCTTTACCAATTCATCTATAAACTGTGCTTTGCGGCCCTCCAGCATTTCGGCTATCCTGTATAATATTTGCCCCCTGTTAAATGCGGCCCGGCTGCTCCAGCCACCAAAGGCGCCACGGGCACTTACTACAGCATCCCGTACATCTTTCCTGGAGCATAAACAAATATTGGCAAGGTGCTGCCCCTTATTGTTGGTAGCAGTATAATACCTGCCCGATTCGGTACGGGGAAATTGCCCACCCATATAAATCTTATAGGTTTTTAAAACTTCCAGTCTTTTTTCTTCAGCCATTTGCGTTTTGTTTGTGTTGCTGTTTGCTGCGGCAGCGGGTTTTTGTATGGTAGTTTTTGCCATGATGATTGTTGTTAAAAAAATTAAACCAGGTTAACATAAGGTGCCAGGCCATGCAGCCCGCCCTCCCGGCCATAGCCACTCTCTTTATATCCACCAAAAGGAGCTGTGGGGTCAAATTTATTGTAGGTATTGGCCCACACCACACCAGCCCTAAGTTTGGTGGTGAGGTTAAATATTTTTGAACCCTTATCCGTCCATACACCTGCGCTTAGCCCAAAGGGGGTGTTATTGGCTTTTTCAATTACTTCGTCTTCTGTACGAAAGGTTTGAATGGTAAGCACTGGTCCAAAAATTTCTTCTTGAGCAATGCGGCTGCTTTGTGCTACCCCTGTAAAAATGGTGGGTTTACAAAAAAATCCTTTTTTGGGTAATGGGCAACTGGCCTGGTACATATCGGCACCTTCCTTTTGGCCAATGGCCAGGTATTTGTTGATAATGCCCAGTTGGTCTTTGGAGTTAATAGCACCGATGTCGGTATTTTTATCCAGCGGGTCGCCTACAATCAAAGTTTCCATGCGGTCTTTTAATTTTTGAATAACCTGCTTGGCCACCGACTCCTGCACATACAAACGAGAGCCGGCGCAGCACACATGCCCCTGGTTAAAAAAGATGCCATTGATTACGCCTTCTACAGCCTGGTCTAGCGGGGCATCTTCAAAAATAATATTAGCCGCTTTGCCACCCAGCTCCAGCGTAGCTTTTTTGGAACTGCCGGCAATGGCTTTTTGTATTATTTTACCCACCTGGGTAGAGCCTGTAAATGCAATTTTTTGTATGCCAGGATGGTTTACAATTGCGGCGCCTGTATCACCTGCACCAGTGATGATGTTTACCACGCCGGGGGGTAAATCTGCCTCTTGTATTATTTCGGCCAATTTTAAAGCGGTAAGCGGTGTAGACTCTGCCGGCTTTAACACCACTGTATTGCCGGTGGCAAGGGCAGGGGCAATTTTCCAGGCTGCCATCAGCAGCGGAAAATTCCATGGGATAATTTGCCCGGCCACACCCAGCGGCTGCGCCTTCCTGTTAGGAAAAGCATATTCCAGTTTATCGGCCCAGCCTGCATAATAAAATAAATGGTTGGCAGCGGTGGGTATATCAAAATCCCTGCTTTCCCGGATGGGTTTTCCACCATCAAGGGTTTCAATAATCGCTAGTTCCCGGGCTTTTTCCTGCACCATTCGGGCAATGCGGTAAATATATTTGGCCCTTTCTTTTGCCGGCATCTTTTTCCACACTTTATCATAGGCCGCACCGGCAGCATCTACTGCTTTATTTACATCGGCAGCACCTGCCTGTGCTACTTCACTTAGTTTTTCTTCGGTAGCAGGGTTAATAGTGGCAAAGTATTTTTTGCTCTGTGGTTTTTGAAAACTGCCGTTAATAAATAAATCATATTGCTGCTTTATTTGAGCGGCACTTTTACTTTCTGGCGCAGGTGCCAAATTACGGGCACTATCAAACTTTAATTTAATGGTATTGTTCCTGGTAGTTTTTGCCATTGGTTAAAACGTTTAAAATCGTTGAGATGAGTTTTTTTAATAAAGCGGTTAGTCGATACTAAAGTAGTCTGCACTTTGATATACGCCGGTACGTTGTTTTTCAAGCTGCATCAGTACATCATTGGCAAGGCTGCTGGCACCAAAGCGAAACCATTCGTTGTTCATCCACTCTTCGCCCAACACTTCATTTAGCATTACCAGGTAATGCAGGGCCAGCTTAGATTTGGAGATGCCGCCCGCTGGCTTCATGGCAATTTTTTTGCCTGTTTTATAATAAAAATCACGGATGGCTTCAAGCATTACCAATGTTACAGGCATGGTGGCTGCCGGCTGAATTTTTCCGGTGGATGTTTTAATAAAATCGGCACCGGCATACATTGCAATGTCGCTGGCTCTTCTTACTTTATCATACGTAACCAGCTCGCCGGTTTCTAGTATTACTTTTAGCCGGGCATTACCACAGGCTTCTTTTACGGCAGCAATTTCGTCGTATACAAAGTTGTATTCGCCCATATGAAATTTACCCCGTGATATTACCATGTCTATTTCATCAGCGCCCTCGCTAATAGCAAATTTGGTGTCACGTATTTTTACATCTCTTGGCGCTTGCCCACTCGGAAAAGCGGTGGCCACGGCCGCTACTTTTACACCCGAGTTGCCCAAGGCTTGCTTAGCCACTTTTACCATGCTGGGGTATACACATACTGCTGCTACCGTTGGTAAGCCCGGATAGGCATCGTGTAAATGTTGTGCCTTGTAACAGAGTTGTTTCACTTTGCCA
>JBDKJT010000079.1:0-7189 GCA_039796475.1 Bacteroidota bacterium
TAAAGAAGAGCAAAGAAAACCTGGAACTGGAAAATTGGCTGCCTGCTGATATTTACAGGAAAATTCATGAACTTTTTGGCAACGCTTCTGAAAAGAAAAAAGCAGAAAAAATGCTGGAATCTTTATTAGCCGACGAAAGGTTGAATGTGCCAGCTTTGCAATTGGCCCGGAGTGTACTGGTGGTAGCCGGTAACAACATCAATGAAATGCAAAAAATATTTGACACTACTTTTTATGGAGACCCCAGGGATGTGATGATGATGGCTGTTGCAAAATCGGCAGATAACCTGGAATATTTTTGTAAGCCATTTCCTTACTAAGATTTAATATAACAATTATGCAAATAACCGGCAGCAATGAGAAGCAGGCAATACGGCATGGGCGTTTTAAAATTATTCATGCCGATAAATAAGCAGGAAATGAAAATTGTTGTTGCCCCGGATGATATAGGCTTTTCTACTTCAGGCATTACAATGGCTACAAGCTTTATACATACACAGCCTTGCTAAACCTGCGGTAAACAAATAACATCCGCTTTCGCTGTTTGCAAACGCAATTGAAAATAAAAACCCTGTGCCATGCATTTGGTAGCAGGCAGGTGAAAAACTTGCACCCCACAGTTATGCCACTGGATTACAATGATTGTTTTTCCTTTTTAGTTAATCCATCTGTAAAATGAACAATGCACCGATTTCGGCTGTGCCAAAAAGATGCATTATTTTAGCAGCATAAGTATAACGATGCCTGCCAGCTTTGTTGAGTTGATAGGCGGCTCAATTGGCAAATAAACTTTTTTAAATGATAAACGCTGTACGAGTTTTACCAACTATTTGTACAGGTAATACTTAAATGCAGGTGCTTGCTTTTAATAGTGCCAGTGCTGCAGCATTAGATAAAAGTAATGATAAACAAAATCAAAAACTTATAACATCAACCATAAATGAGCGCATATATAATTGATGGCATCCGCACACCCATTGGCAGTTTTGGAGGTACCCTTTCTGCGGTAAGGGCCGATGATTTAGCGGCAATGGTGATTAAAGAGCTCATGCGGCGCAACCCTGCGGTGCCGGCAGCCGCCATTGCAGATGTAATATTGGGTTGTGTAAACCAGGCCGGCGATGATAACCGCAACGTGGCAAGAATGGCATTACTGCTGGCGGGGTTACCCTATACCGTACCCGGCGAAACGGTTAATCGTTTATGTGCGTCGGGCATGAGCGCCGTGGTAAATGCCGCAAGAGCCATTGCCAATAATGATGGCGATTTATTTATTGCCGGTGGTGTAGAGCACATGACCCGTGGGCCTTATGTAATATCTAAAAGCAGCAAACCTTTTGGCACCGATGCACAACTATTTGATAGCAGCTTTGGCTGGCGCTTTATCAACCCTCAAATGGAAAAAATGTACGGTGTGGATGCCATGGGCGTAACTGCCGAAAATTTGGCTGAAATATATTCAATCAGTCGTGCCGACCAGGATGCCTTTGCCTGCAACTCACAACAAAAAGCCGCCAATGCCAAGGAGCGGCTGGCAAAAGAAATAATGCCTGTAAACATTGCCAGCAAAAAAGGAGACCCATTGGTTTTTGCGGCAGATGAATTTGTAAAGCCTGCCACTACCATAGAGGCGTTGGCAGCATTAAAACCAGCTTTTAAAAAAGAAAACGGAACGGTTACTGCGGGCAATGCTTCTGGGTTAAACGATGGGGCGGCGGCTTTGTTATTGGCTTCTGAGCAAGCTGTAAAAAAATACAACCTGCAGCCCATGGCAAAAATCATCAGCAGCGCTGTGGTAGGGGTGGAGCCTCGTATAATGGGTATTGGCCCTGTACAAGCCACCAACAATGCTTTGGCAAAAGCTGGGCTATCCCTTGCTGATATAGATGTGATAGAACTGAACGAAGCTTTTGCCGCACAAAGCATTGCCTGCATCAGGGCACTCGGGCTTAAAGACGATGATGCCCGGATAAATGTAAATGGCGGCGCCATTGCATTGGGCCATCCCCTGGGCATGAGTGGGGCCCGTATTGTGTACAGCGCTGCTTTAGAGTTACAGCTGCGGCAAAAAAAATATGCATTGGCCACCATGTGTATTGGTGTGGGGCAGGGCTATGCGGTGCTGTTACAACGGGTGTAATTTTTTTGTAGCCAGCAATTGTTTTTCATGGCATCATCGTTGCGTCGCACCCTTCAGCATTTTTGCACAGCTGAGCCAACAACTAAAAGTACAAGTGAGTGACACAACAAAAGCTGCATAGCACTACAACTGTTTATACCATAACCAATATCAGTGTGCTTGTAATTAATTAACTAAGTTGCTACAACCATTGCAGCATTGCAGCCCAAAACCTTTTTTTTGCTGGAGGTTGCCAGGCGGGTAAAAAGTAGCGTAAGTGCTGGCAGCTAACAACAGTATTTATTACATGCTAGCGCATGCATCTATGTACCGTGTTACTATGCCCAGGTAATATCGCCGGGCGCTAATGCAGCAATAAAATCGCCGGCTGTTTGTTGGCCTTTTTTTATCATCTCCTTCATAGCAACCGGATCAAAACTAAGCCCGCCCGGGCCACCACCGAGTGCATCCTGCGGCCGAAAAGTAAATAGCTTTAAAGGAACTTTTTCTTCGTAAGGATTTTCCCGGCCACGGATGGTAAAAAAATCTTTTACTTGCTCACTGCTAATGCCATTACGCATCATTTTTCGTTTTACGGCTTCAATATATTCAAGGGCTTCGTTAAACTGGTTGGGGATGATGAGATCGTTTTTACCCACATCATCAGTAAAAATATCAATGGTACGGCTTAAGATAGAAAAGAGGTTTTTAAACTCAGCAGTATCCGTATCCTTGCCGGGCGGCGATAGCAGGATGGTAAATATTTCGGTGGCGCCATTATCAATGGCCATTTGTATACCGGCATATTCTCTTACACCTCCATCTACAAACTGAAAATCGGGGTTGGGTTCACCAGGCACCTGCTTATTTACTTTTACGGGTTGCATAAATACAGGCTGGCAGGCCGAGGCCATTACAGCCTTACGAAACTGATCGGCATTTTGCAAACTGGTTACCTTGTAATGCTTGGGTTGTGCAGGCTGCCGGGCAGTAGTAAACACCACCAGTTCGCCGGTTTGCAGGCAGGTGGTGGTTAAAAAAAGTTGCTTGCCGGTAGCCAGTACATTGTTGTAGCAGCTATCATCATAATAATGCTGTACCAGTGTCCACAGCGGGTTGGCGTCAAAAATGCTAACATCATTTAAGCGGTCGCCAATTCTTTTTCTCAATACAATGCTGTTGTCATTTTGGGTGGTGTACAACTCCTCCAGCAGATTCATTTTTCCTAAAGCGGCCAGCGGTGCAATCAGCGATCCGGTACTGGTGCCCACAATGATATCAAAATCTAACCCCGGAAACTGTTGGCTTAATTTTTTTAATACGCCTACGGCAAATGCTCCTTTAGAGCCACCACCGCTAATAACTAATGCCCTGCTCATATACAATAGTTTATTGATTAAAGGGATCGGTGGTTTTTTTTACTTTACTGATGCGTATGCCCAAAGTATTTTGAAACCACCAGCTGTTTAAATGATAATCCCGGTGAGCCGACAGGCCCAGTACCAGTTTATTGCCAATATCTGCATTAATGCCACCGCCCAGCAGGCGTTGGTGCTGGCTACCCCATAAATGATCGATGCTAAGGTGCAGGTTGCCTGCACTGCCAAATGGGGCTGCTTTAAAGGTTTTTAATTTAAAGGATAGGGTGGGGCCAATGGCTGTTTGTAGTTTTTTTCCGGTGTAGTATACATCGGCCAGCATGCCAGCCCTTATTTTGCCGGTTATCAAAGTGTATTGGGGTATCAGCTGCACACCGCCAACGTATACATCGGGGGCATTGCTAAAATTGGTAACCATGCCATTGTGCAGTTTTGCATGCATGATAAACTCCTTCGGAAACTCGGGGTCGGTTTGTTGTGCCTGTACGGCCCGGGTGAGGATGCAAAGAAAAGTGATGAGGGTTGTATATTTCATGGTACCTTGTTTGGAAGGGTAAAAGTAATAACTGTACCTGCCAAATGCAATACCGAAAAAAGGGGAGGTGTTTATTTAAAAATTACGGTACCAATGGCGCTGGTTAATTCCATTTCCATTTTTTTTAAGTGCTGGTGTACCTGCAGCAATACCAGTTGCTCCTCTATACTGTGGGGTTTTTCAAGGTCTTGCTGGTTTTCGGTCATCATCCGTTTTATTTTACGCAGTTTAAGGTAATTAACGGTTGAAAAAACTTCTTCCCGGTATAGCTCTTCTCGGGTGGGCACAATGGCTTCGTAATGCGCCTTCCAGTTGGGGCTTATTTCGTTGGGGTAATCCATAATGGTTACCACCAGGTTGCTCATCTGCAAATCGGGATGGTATAAAAAAGTTTTGGCGGTAGGCGCTTCGCCGGCATTAAAATGCTGTTTGTAGGCATGTATAATGCTCAGCAGTGCTTTATTGTCTATCATGCCTTCCAGCTCATTTTCTTCTAATTCTGTTAAAATATACTCAGCTACTTTTTGGGTATCATTCCAGTCTTTTAGTCCAAACTCCAGCAGGCTTCTTACCATCGCTTTTTCTTGTTGTTCATCCCGGTTAAAAAGCAGGCTGGCGTCGTCAGCTGGTGCTGCATCGGTAGCGGCTATTGCAGGCAGGGCATTGTCTCTCTCGTTTTTGGCCTCTTCTTTATTTATTTTATCCTTAATAAATTTATTTACCAGGGCATGCAGGCCACTTTCTTCAATCCTTAACAGTTCTGCACATTGTTTGATGTAGTCTTGCTGTTTGGTAAAATCTTCTGCCTTATTTATTTTACTGATGGTTTCGGCCACCTGGTTTACCAATTGCGATTTTTTAGCAGAGTCGTTACCGGCATCTTTTAAGGATACCTCCAGCTGAAACAGGATAAAGTCTTTTTTATTGGCAGCAACAAAATCTCTAAAGGCGGCTTCCCCTACTTTATTTACATAGCTGTCGGGGTCTTCCTTGTCGGGTATCAACACCAGTTTTACATTTAACCCGGCTTCAAAAGCAAGGTCCATCCCCCGCAGGGCGGCTTTAATACCGGCATTATCTCCATCATAAATAATGGTAAGGTTATCGGTATATTTTTTTACCAGCCTCAATTGGTCGGGTGTAAGGCTGGTACCGCCGCTGGCTACTACATTTTCTATGCCGGCCTGGTGCAGCGATATTACATCGGTATATCCTTCTACCAGCAGGCATTCATCTGCTTTGTCTATCGCCTGCCGGGCAAAATAACTGCCGTATAATATTTTACTTTTTACATACAGCTCGTTTTCGGGGGTATTAATGTATTTAGGCGCCCGGTCGTTTGTTTTTAAAATACGGGCACCAAAGCCCAGTATTTTTCCCGTTTGGTTATGTACAGGAAAAATGATCCTGCCCCGGTAATTGTCCATCGGCCTGTCATCCCTTACTACCACGAGGCCGCTTTTTTGCAGCAATTCAATATTATACTGGGCGTTAATAGCGGCGGTGGTAAATACATCCCTGCCTTCGGGGTTAAAGCCCAATTGAAATTTTTTGATGGTGGCTTCGGTAAACCCCCGTTGTTGCAGGTAGCTTAGGCCAATATCCCGGCCTTCTTCTGTATTTACCAGGTAATTGCTAAAAAACTGCTGGGCAAAGTTGTTGATGATGTACAGGCTGTCGGCCGCCTGTTGCTGTATTTTTTGCTCTGGCGATACTTCTGATTCTTCAATTTCTACATTGTACTTGTTAGCCAGCCAACGCAGCGCCTCTGCATAGCTATACTTTTCTAAGTCCATCAAAAAGCCAATGCTGTTGCCGCTGCGGCCACAGCCAAAACACTTGTATATTTCCTTGGCCGGCGATACGGTAAACGATGGGGTACGCTCATTATGAAAAGGACAAAGCCCCAGGTAGTTGGTACCTCTTTTTTTTAGCTTTACGTACGAGCCTACAATATCTACAATATCGATGCGGCTAAGTATTTGCTGTATGGTGTTTTGAGAAATCAAGCTTAAATATTGGGCAAATGTAATTAATCCTGTACAGGGGCACAGCAGCCTTTATTTGTTTTTTAGATTCAATTAAATGTTTGCCTGCTTTTCTGGCATGGTTTATGAAAAACAAGGGCTGATTTTATTTGAATTGGAAACAAACCAATACCTTTAAACGCTAAAAAAATACTTACGATGAAGAAACTTTCTGTAATTGCTTTTCTGCTTGTTTTGGGTGCTGCAGCGGTGGCACAGGATATAGACCAGATAAAGACTTTTGCTTACCTGGGCCAAACTCAAAAAGGTAAAGAGGCAATAGACAAATTCCTTACGGTTGAAAAAAATGCCAAAAAGCCAGAAGGCTGGTTTTATAAAGGATACCTGTACAACCAGGCATCCAAAGATTCGTCGCTTTCCTTTGCACAAAGCATTGCACTAAAAACAGATGCTTTTGCTGCTTTTAAAAAATACCGTGAAATGGATGGCAAAACGCCGCTGTTGATTGAACAAAACAACAGCCCTTTGTTTGATTTGTATGTTGGCTATTCTACCGAAGTGGGTGTAAAAGCCTACGAAAAAAAGGATATGAATGCCGCTTACGATGGCTTTAATAAAGCGCTGGAAGTACACGATTATATTTATGCCAATAATATTGAAGGTGCTAATGGGTTTAAATTTACGGCGCTGGATACGACCCTTACTACTTATGCAGCTATAGCGGCTTATGAGGCTAAAAATAAAGACAATGCTGCCATGCAGTATAAAAAACTGGCCGATGCCAATGTATCGGGCCCTAACTATCTGGAAATTTACCAAGTGCTGGCCGACCATTACAAAACCAAAAAGGATAAGGCCAATTTTGACGAAATTATTGCGAAAGGAAAAAAACTGTACCCCGCCAGCGAAGATTACTGGATGGCACTGGAGTTGGAAGATGCAACTGATGGAGTGGGTAAACCAGCTGTTTTTGCAAAATACGATGCATTGCTGGCTAAATATCCCGGTAACTACTTGTTAAATTATAATTACGGGGTTGAGCTGTATCAATACATTTACTCCGATTCGGCCAAAAATGTAAACACCACAGATTATAAAAACAAGTTTACCGAAGTGATGAAGAATGCCATTGCCGCCAAATCATCTGTAGAAGCCAATTTTTTACTGT
>JBDKJT010000080.1:0-11133 GCA_039796475.1 Bacteroidota bacterium
TTCGGCTTTTAGCTGGTGGTTAACAAAGGCATCGCTGCAAGCCAGCAGCATACTAACGGCAAGGAACAACCCAGTATATTTCATGTTACAGGTATTTCATGTAAGTGGCTAAATCTTTATCACCCCTTCCGCTCAGGCAGATTACTACCGTATCGGCCGGCTGCAGGTGCAGCTGCTCCAATGCTGCAAAAGCATGCGCCGACTCCAGGGCTGGTATGATACCTTCTGTTTTGCTCACCATAAAACCTGCCTGTAAAGCCTCCTCATCGGTAGCGCTTAAAAAAACACCCCGGCCACTGCTGTATAAATGAGCATGCAGCGGGCCAATACCCGGATAATCAAGGCCTGCAGAAATACTATGAGGTTCTACCACCTGCCCATCGGCCGTTTGCATTACCAGGCTTTTGCTGCCATGCAATACGCCGGGCTTGCCTAATTGAGTAGTAGCAGCACTCATGCCCGTGCTAACACCATGGCCGGCAGCTTCTACCGCCACTAATTTTACCGCAGGCTCCTCTAAAAAATGATAAAAAGCACCCGCTGCATTGCTGCCACCACCCACACAAGCTATTACATGCGTAGGTAAAGCGCTGCCTGTTTTTTCGAGTAATTGTTTTTTTATCTCCTGGCTTATCACACTTTGAAAACGGGCAACCATATCGGGGTAAGGATGTGGCCCTACCACGCTGCCAATAATGTAGTGCGTATCTACGGGGTTGTTAATCCAATCCCTGATGGCCTCGTTGGTAGCATCTTTAAGCGTTTTGCTGCCGCTGGTAGCAGGTATTACTGTAGCACCCAGCATTTTCATCCGGGCTACATTGGGTGCCTGGCGCTCAATATCTTTTTCGCCCATGTACACGATGCACTCCATACCCATTAAAGCACACACGGTAGCGGTAGCCACGCCATGCTGGCCGGCACCCGTTTCGGCAATAATGCGTTTTTTACCTAGGCGTATGGCCAGCAATATCTGGCCAATGGTATTGTTTATTTTGTGGGCGCCGGTATGGCACAGGTCTTCTCTTTTAAGGTAAATATTGGTTTGATATTTTTGGCTAAGCCGGGTGGCATAATACAGCGGTGTAGGCCTGCCCACATAATCGGTAAGCAACTGCTGAAAAGCCTCCTGAAAGGCCGGCTCGTTCATAATAGACAGGTATTGCTGTTGTAATTGCTTTACATTGGGGTGCAGCATTTCTGGTATAAATGCACCGCCAAACTGGCCATAATAGCCCTGCTCATTTACTGAAAATTGTTGTTGTTGTTGTGTGGTTACCATTGTATATATTTTTTGTACCGGGGTACCAGTTATCTATTGAGCGGCATGGGCGTCGCACCCTTGTACCGCATACCATTGTGCTGCCTTTTTTATTGTTGGCCAGCATCGTAATAGCATTAGTGAAGCAGCAGTTGTAAAAACTTCAGGTCGAGCCATCGGTTAAATTTCCAGCCTACTTCTTTAAAATGAGCCACTTCTTCAAATCCAAATTTTTGGTGCAGTGCAATGCTGGCGGTGTTATCAGCATCAATACCCGCTACTATTGCATGCAAGCCTTGTTGCTTGGCAGCCTGTATAAGCGGCGGCATTAATAATTTAGCCACTCCTTTACCACGGCTGCCGGCGGCTACGTACACCGAGTTTTCTACCGTTTTGCTATAGCCGGGCCATGGGCGAAAAGGCCCATAACTGCTAAAGCCCTGCATGCTGTTGCCCTCCATTGCCACCCACACCGGAAAACCCTGTGCCTGCCGCTGCAAAAACCACTCGGTACGCATATCCAGCGTATGGGGTTCGTAATGCCATACGGCGGTGGTGTTTACAATAATATCATTGTAAATTTCCAGCATGGCCGGCAGATCGTTTTGGGTGGCAAGTCTTATTTCTATCATAGTTTTATTACAATCGGGTATGCAGGGCTACCCATTTTTTTAATAGCCGGGTTAGGCCAGGTCGGCAATAAATTTTTTAACCAGTTCCATATCTTTTACGCCGGGCATTAGCTCAAACTTGCTATTAATGTCGAGGGCAAACAGAGCCCGGGCTTCGGGTTGCTCTCTAAAATTTTTTAGCCTCTCCACATCTGCAGGCTCAATACCGCCGCTTAAAAAATAGGGTTTGCCAATGGTTGCTTCCTTTAGTTTATCCCAGTTAAATTTTTTGCCGGTGCCGCCATACCCGGCACCTTCGGTATCAAACAAAAACATATCGCATACATCCATATAGTCTTTAATGCGCCAGCCAATATTATCGTTTTCGCTGATACGAAAAGCTTTTACCACCGAGATATAGTCGGCTATCTTTTCGCAATATTTGGGCGATTCGTCACCATGTAACTGTACCATGTGCAGGCGGCATTCATCCACCATCTGCAATACCTCTTCCACTGCCGCATTTACAAACACCCCTACCTTGTTAAGGTTGTTTTCTTTTTTAATCTGGCTGGTGGTCATGTGGCGCAACACATAACGCTGCGATTTTGGGTAAAAAATAAGCCCGCCAAAAGTAGCGCCAATATGGCTGAGCTGGTTTAACTGCTCTTGTTGTGTGATACCGCAAACTTTTACTCTCATAACAATTTTAATTTGTATCACTGCAGCGGCAAAAAGGTTGCCTGCTTACTGTGAGGTAGCTTTTAAATTGGTTACAAACTGAGCAAAAGCAATCGTTGGGTCGGTTTGTTTCATAAAGTTTTCGCCTATTAAAAAACCGTTGAACCCTGCATTTTTCATGGTATATATTGTTTGGGTGGAGTGGATACCACTTTCTGCAATTTTTATTTTTCCTTCGGGTATTTTTTTACTCAGCTCTATAGAGCGTTGTATGTCTACCGTAAAAGTTTTAAGATCCCTGTTGTTAACTCCCACCAATTCGGTATCATCACAAATATGGGCTAACTCTGCTTCGTTGTGTATTTCCAGCAATACCTCCAAGCCCGTTTGTTTGGCAAAAGCAGCCAGCTCTTTTACCCGCTGTGGGCTAAGGCAGGCAGCTATCAGCAGTATTACATCTGCCCCCATCGCCCGGGCTTCTACCACCTGGTATTCATCTATCATAAAATCTTTTCGTAAAATGGGTATATCATTTACCCTGGCTTTCATCAAATCTGCCGTGGTGCCACCAAAAAAATTGGTATCGGTAAGTACCGACAGGCCACTGGCGCCATGCTGTGTATAAGCCCTGGTTACCTGCACCACATCTGCCTGGTTGTTGATGATACCTTTGGAGGGTGATTGCCTTTTAAACTCGGCTATGATGCCTGTTTTATTTTCATCCAGCAAAAACTGTTTCAGTGAAAAAGTGGGGCGGTTGTACAAGGGTTGCTGCTGCAAGGCAGAGAGCGATACGGCCGCTTTTGCAATGGCTACTTCTGTTTTTTTGTACGCAATTATTTTGTCGAGTATGTTCATCGTTTGTATCAGTTTATCCCACCAGTTTTTTTAATACCTCGTATGCCCGGCCGCTTTCGAGGCTTTGTACCGCCAGTTGGTAACACTCATCATAACTGGCATATTTACCCGTACACTGTAATGCCATGGCCGAGTTGGCCAGTACTACTGCATTTTGTGCCCAGGTGCCGTTGCGCTGCAAAATATTGGTAAAAATGGTTGCTGCCTCCTGCACAGTGTTACCACCAAAGATATCAATTGCACTTACACTGCGTTTGCCCAATTGTTCGGGTGTCATTATTTTTTCGCCGTGGTTGGTAATTACCTTGGTATCGCCGGTTAACGAAATTTCGTCGTACCCATCAAGGCTGTGGATGATGGTAAAGTTTTTATCGGTTTGCTGTAGCAGGTAATTGTAAATACGGGCCATCTCCAGGTTGTATACCCCTACCAGCTGGTGTTTGGGAAAAGCAGGGTTTACCATTGGGCCAAGCATATTAAAAAAAGTGCGTACCCCTAAATTTTTTCGGATGGGGCCTACTGCTTTTAATGCCGGGTGAAAAAGCGGTGCATGCAAAAAGCAGATATTGGCCGTTTCTATCTCCCGTTTTAAATCATCCGAGTTATTTTTAAAAGTATAACCTAATTGCTCCATTACATTGCTGCTGCCGCTGATAGAGGAAGCGCCATAGTTACCATGCTTGGCCACTTTATTACCGGTGCCAGCCACAATAAAGCAACTAAGGGTAGAGATGTTAAAGGTATTTTTTCCATCGCCGCCGGTGCCCACAATGTCTATCACTTCGTGGCCGTTTAAATCAACGCTTACGCATAGCTCCAGCAAGGCATCCCTAAAACCCTGCAACTCATCAATGGTAATGGTACGCATGAGGTACACGGTAATAAAAGCAGCCATTTCGCTTTCGTTATACATACCTCTTGAAATATTTACCAATACATCTTTGGCCTGCTGCCGGGTAAGGTTTTTATGTTCAAATAAAAGCTGTAATATTTTTTTCATTGTAGATTACTTAAAACAAATTTGATAATAAGTGGGCGACTTTTATTGCTGCAGCCAGTTACGCAGCATTTTTTCGCCATCGGGTGTTAATACACTCTCGGGGTGAAACTGCACGCCCTGTACATCGTATGTTTTATGCTGCAGTGCCATAATATAGCCATTATCGTCGGTGGCGGTTACTTCCAGTTCGTCGGGCAATTGCTGGTTGCTTACTACCCAGCTATGGTAGCGGCCCACTTCAATAGTGGCTGGCAGGTTTTTTAAAATGGCATTGGGCTTAGTGGTAGCCGTTAGCTGCCCTGCTTGGGTAAGTTGTATGGGTGTGGCTACGCCATGGTACACAGTGCTTAAGTTTTGCAGCGTGCCACCAAAACTTTGGCCGATGGCCTGGTGCCCCAGGCAAACACCTAATATAGATTTGGTGGGGGCATAGGCTTTTATCAGTGGCAGCAGCAGGCCGGCTTCTTCGGGTATGCCGGGGCCGGGCGATAAAATAATTTTATCAAAGGCTTTTACTTTTTCAAGCGGCAGCTGGTCGTTTCGGTATACCTCTACCCGGGTATTTATAATTTTTTCTACCAGGTGTACCAGGT
Source organism: Bacteroidota bacterium (assembly GCA_039796475.1). Classification (GTDB taxonomy): domain Bacteria; phylum Bacteroidota; class Bacteroidia; order Chitinophagales; family Chitinophagaceae; genus Ferruginibacter. Next base: position 5,005 of record JBDKJT010000080.1, read on the forward strand.
TATAAGTAAACGAATCGTAGTTATCAAACACCAATAGTTTCATCTTAAATATTTTGAGCCATTACAATGGCTTGTTTTAATGCATTTAGTTTATTGTTTACCTCCTGCAATTCGCTTTCGGGATTGCTGGCGGCTACCACCCCTGCGCCGGCCTGGTAGGTGAGGGTATTTTGCCTGCTTAAAAAAGTACGAATCATAATAGCATGGTTGCAACTGCCATCAAAACCCATGCTGCCAATGGCGCCGCCATAATAGCTGCGGCAGGTAGGCTCGCCGGCATCTATCAATTGCATGGCTTTAAACTTAGGTGCACCGCTTAACGTACCCGCCGGAAAACTGATGGCCAGCAAACGGAAGGGGTTATCCGAAGGATCTACCGTACCGGTAACCTCACTCACCAGGTGTATCACATGCGAATAATAGTTTACCCTTTTGTAATCGGTAACCTGTACATTGGTACACATACGGCTGAGATCGTTACGGGCAAGATCTACCAGCATAACATGCTCGGCATTTTCTTTGGCATCGTTTTCTAGTTGTATGGCCAAGGCTTTATCTGTTTCGTCGTTACCGGTACGCCTAAAAGTGCCGGCAATAGGATGCACTACAGCTTTGCCATCTTTTACTATCAGCTGGCTTTCGGGTGAGGAGCCCATTAATTTATAATCGCCATAATCAAAATAAAACAGGTAAGGGCTTGGGTTGATACTGCGAAGTGCCCGGTACACATTAAACTCATCGCCGGCAAAGCCCTGCTGAAAACGGCGGCTGAGCACTATCTGAAATACATCGCCACGGTAGCAACTGGCTATCCCATTTTTTACCAATTGAATATATTGCTCGTTGGTAAGGTTAGAGGTTTCGTTGCCCTTTACACTAAACGGAAATACGGGTACATCTTTACTGGCTATCAAACCCTCTACCAGCTCCAGTTCGCTTTCAATGCCATCTATCAGGTTTTCGCAGATGTATAATTCATCTTTAAAATGATCAAAAGCAATAACGTATTGGTACAAGCGGTAACGCATCAGTGGTATAGCCACCGGCTCACCTGCTTTGCCGCTTTGCACCTCTATTGTATCAAAAAATTGTACGGCATCGTAGGTACTGTATCCAAATAATCCCTGCCCTACCCTGGCTGCCCGGTGGGCAGCAGGCGCCACATCAAAGCGCTGCATAAACTGCCACAGGTGATCAGGCACCTGGCCGGGACTGCTGATGCCAATTTTTTCGGGAGCCTGGCCGGGCAGTTTATATTCTATCAACTTTGTATCTCGTATTTCAATGCCTGCAATGGCATTGATACCAATAAACGAAAAACTATTTTCGCCGGCATGAGAGTCGGAGCTTTCCAGCAATATCGTATCCCTGAACCGGTCTCTTAACCGCAGGTAAATACCTACCGGTGTGTATACATCGGCCAGCATTTTTTTGTAAGTGGTATTTATACTTATCTTCTTCATTGTAGCGGCTTAAACAAACAATTTTAAAATAGTTGATTAATTAAAAAGCCCCGGCACAATGTACCGGGGCTTAAAATGGTTATAAAACGCAATAGCATAACGGCACAATCATTAACATGACTGCCACCACCAACTATTTGTATTTGTAATAATTAATTTCATTTTTTTGTTATTGCAAATATGAAGGAGTTTTAATAAATAAAAAAAACTTTTTTGCTACTTTGGTTAAAATTTTTTGAAGGTTGCTGCCCCATCGCTGGTACATATCTTGCAAGCAATAAAACTGGTAATACTATTTTTTAAGCACTTAGCATTTATAAACAGGTTAACACATGAAACTAATTGTATTTGGTGCTACAGGTACCGCAGGCAAGCAACTGGTGAAGCAAGCGCTGTTAAATGGCGCAAGCGTAAAAGCATTTGGCCGCAATGTTTTTGTAGATGATTTTCCGCAGGCCGATAGATTAGAATTATTGCAGGGTGCACTGTTTGATGAAGGACAGGTATTGCATGCTTTAAAAGATTGTGAGGTGGTTTTATCCGCCTTAGGTGGCGCCATCGATGGCACTGATAAAACCCGGAGCCTGGGCATAAAAAACATTGTAGCCCAAATGAAAAAAGCAGGTGTAAAAAGGATTATTGCGGTGGGTGGCATGGGTGTGCTGGAAGATGAAGAAGGACATTGGTTAATGGACGACGAAGATTTTCCGAAAGAATACCTTGCCGTATCGCAAGAGCATAAAAAAGCGTTGGAATGCTTGCAGCAAAGTGGACTGGAGTGGACCTTTGTGTGCCCGGTGATGGTTATTGACGGTGCAGCAACCGGCCTGTATAAAACCGCCGCCGGGCACCTGCCGGTTAACCATAGCGCCGGTGTGTTGGCAGGCGATTTAGCCCTGTGTATGCTTAACGAAATTACAGCCCGCCAGTACCTGCAGCAAAAAGTGGGCATCAGCAATTAGCCTGCTTAAAAAAATGATAAAACCCCCGATATATTGGCTTTGGCACAATATTACCTGCTGATAATAAAACTGATTTTTTTTGAAAACATTTTTAGCTTGTTTGTTAATCATTGGCACTGCTGCGGTAAAGGCACAACAGGTAGATAGCATTTACATACATCTGTATACGGACAGTTTAAAAAAAGGCACCTACAACTATATTAATATAGATGGCAGGCTGGCAAATGGCAGTTACCTGCCCTTAGACAGCACAATGATTGAGTTTAAAAGTTCGGCAGGCAAATTTTATGGCAACAGCCTGCTGGTGGATACCGGCTTTACAGCAGAAAAAATACGCATTGAGGTAACCCTTAAACAAAACCCGGCGCTTACTAAAACATTTTGGATGCCTGTAAAAACCATGCCCGATAACGAAGTGCTAAAAACCCCCGACGAACTATTAAAAACACTGCAAACAAAGAAAAAGAAACCCGCCAAACAGCGAGACCAATCTCCTTAAAATAAAACCGAATATATTTTACCGGTTGTTTTGCCATGCACCCGGATTGTATTAATTTCCAGTTTACACCATCTATCAATTTACATGGGTATACAAACGGCTGCCCGGTAAATATGCCCGCCAAACCCGTTTATAAAAAACAAAACTGCAAGTATGAAGATTGAAGAAATAAAAGTACTAAAAGGCCCCAACTACTGGAGTGTACGCCGCCCAAAGCTGATACAAATGCGGCTCGACCTTGAAGAAATGGAACAGCGGCCCACCAATACCATTGATGGTTTTAGACAAAGGCTGGAAGCAATGTTTCCTACCATGATAGAACATCGCTGCAGCGTGGGTACCCGGGGCGGTTTTTTTCAGCGGGTGGATGAAGGCACCTGGATGGGGCATGTAATAGAACATATTGCGCTGGAATTACAAACCCTTGCCGGTATGACCACCGGTTTTGGGCGTACCCGTGGCACGGGTAAAGACGGTGAATATTATGTAGTATTTAGCTATATGGAAGAAGATGCCGGTGTATATGCTGCCAAAGCTTCGGTAAGCATTGCACAGGCACTGGCCGATGGCAGTGCTTACAACCTGGAAGAAGATATTATGAACCTGCGTGAAATACGGGAAGATACCCGCCTTGGCCCAAGCACCGGTTGTATTGTAGAGGAAGCGGCTAAACGCAACATACCTTATATCCGGCTTAACAGGCAAAGCCTGGTACAATTAGGTTATGGCATTCATCAAAAACGCATCAGGGCCACTATTGCCTCCACCACCTCAAATATTGCGGTAGATATTGCCTGTGATAAAGAAGAAACTAAAATGCTGCTGGAAGCGGCAGAAATACCCGTGCCCCGTGGCACCGTGGTACGTACCGAAGAAGGGTTAAAAGATGCCATCGCCAAATTTAAATACCCCTTGGTGATAAAACCCATTGATGGCAACCACGGCAAAGGCAATACCACCAATATTACCACCTGGGAGCAAGCCACCAAGGCTTTTGAGGCAGCCAAACAATACAGCCGAAGTGTGATAGTAGAAAGATTTATTACGGGTTTTGATTTCAGGTGCCTGGTAATAAACAATAAATTTATTTGTGCAGCCTTGCGTACCCCCGCCTCGGTAGTGGGTGATGGCGTACATGATATTGCATGGCTGATTGAAGAAACCAACAAAGACCCCCGCAGGGGATATGGCCACGAAAAAGTGCTTACCCAAATTACCCTGGATCAGTTTACCCAAAAAATGCTGGATGATGCTGGCATTACCCTGCAAACCATCCCTGCCAAAGATGAACGGGTACTTTTGAAACCCACGGCCAATTTATCTACCGGTGGCACCAGCACTGATGTAACCGACGAGGTGCACCCTGCTAATATTTTTATGTTTGAACGCATCTCCCGGATTATAGGGCTGGATATATGTGGCATAGATGTAATGGCCACCGACCTGCGTACCCCCGTATCAGAAAACGGTGGCGCCATACTGGAGGTAAATGCCGCACCGGGTTTTAGAATGCATATTGAGCCTGCCGAAGGCCTGCCCCGTAATGTGGCAGAACCGGTGATAGACATGCTTTTTCCAAAAGGCAGTGTTGGCCGGATACCCATTATTGCTGTAACAGGTACCAATGGCAAAACCACCACCACCCGGCTTACAGCCCACATAGCCAAAAGTGCCGGTAAAAAGGTAGGCTACACCACGAGCGATGGCGTGTATATTCAAAACCAATTGATGATGAAGGGTGATTGCACCGGGCCGGTATCAGCCGCCTTTGTGCTTAAAGACCCCACCGTAGATTTTGCTGTGCTGGAGTGTGCCAGGGGCGGTATTCTTAAATCCGGATTGGCTTTTCAGCATTGTGATGTGGGTATTGTAACTAATGTAGCCTCCGACCATATTGGGTTGGGCGGCATCAACACCACCGAGCAAATGGCCAAGGTAAAAGCCGTGGTGCCAGAAACCGTTTTTCCGCATGGCTTTGCCATACTAAATGCCGAAGACGACCTGGTGTACAACATGAAAAAAGACCTTAAATGTAAAATTGCTTTATTTAGCATGGATGAAACTAACCCCCGGATAAAACAGCATTGTGCTGCCGGCGGACTGGCCACGGTGTACGAAAACGGCTATGTTACCATCATGAAAGGCAACTGGAAGATAAGGGTAATGGCCGCTAAAGATATACCGCTTACTTATGGCGGCAAGGCCATGCATAATATTGCCAATTGCCTGCCTGCGATACTGGCTACCTACCTGTACCGGGATATCAGCATAGAAGACATCCGGCAGGCCTTACTAACTTTTATACCCGGCGAAAGCCTTACACCGGGGCGGCTCAATTTTTTTCATTTTAAAAACTTCACCTTCCTGGCCGATTTTGCCCATAATCCGCATGGCTTAAAACTATTGTGCGATTTTGTAAGCAAACTCGATTATACAACAAAAATTGGGGTGATAAGCGGTACCGGCGACCGCCGGGACGAAGACATCCGGGAACTGGGCGAAATATCTGCCAGTTATTTTGACGAAATCATCATCCGCTGCGATAAAAACCTCAGGGGCAGAACAGCTGACGAAATCATCGCACTTTTGCAGGAAGGTATTCATAAAATTAACCCTCAAGTGCCCACCCGGGTTATTGCCAACGAAAATGAGGCTTTGGAATATATTTATGCCAACCCTGTAAAGGGTGCCCTTTACACTATTATGTGCGATGTGGTGGCTGGCGCCCTGGATAAAATAAAAGAACTAAAAGAAAGAGAAGACAACGAATAACCAAACCACTGGGCTTAATATTTTTTTTAAAAATTGTTTGGGTTTTATAGGTGTATCCCCTACTTTTGCAATCCCAAATAACGAAAGGGAGATTGGGTTATGGTGTAACGGTAGCACTACAGATTTTGATTCTGTCTGTCTTGGTTCGAATCCAGGTAACCCAACAAAATGGACAAATTAGTTTTACTGATTTGTCCATTTTTGTTTTTACTAAAGCCCACCTCCCTGTTACATATTACCTTACGGCTACATTTTGTCAACTGGTTAAAAATAGCGGTGGCTAACCTTTTAGGGTAAACACAATTATAACGCCGCTTTGTGTGCTCCTTTTAATAATGCCCCCGGCTTGATGTACTATTGATGCTTTATTTAACAATGCGGTTGTGCTGAGCAGGGCACATTTCGATTGCTTTAACTTTATGTTTAGTTTATT
>JBDKJT010000081.1:0-3875 GCA_039796475.1 Bacteroidota bacterium
GCCAGGCTTTTTTGTCCGCCGCCACCGCCGTTAATAAGGGAGGATACCTGCTCTTTAATAATTTTACCAGCATCCAGGTTTTTAGCTGCTACAACGGTATCGGCAATGCTGATGGCTACATAAGCTTTGCCATCAATATTGGCGCAAAGCACCACCACAGCATCATGCACCTGCGATTTTACCTCGGCGGCCAGTTTTTTAAGTGCATCGGCATTGCTAACCTCTACTATATCGCCAATAAAAGTTACCTGGTTAATAATTTCATCTTTTTGCAACAGCTGGCTGCGGATGCCCACCAGTTGCCGGGCTTCCAGGCTTTCTATGCGTTTTTTTAATGCCGTATTATCTGCCTGTAAGGCCTCTATGGTTTTACCAATATCCTTTGGATTTTTTAGGGTATGCCTTACCGATTTAATTGCCTCCAGCTCCTCATTTATAAATGTTTCGGCAGCTTGGCCGCATACAGCTTCTACCCGGCGTACCCCGGCGGCTACTGCACTTTCGGTAATTATTTTAAACATACCCAACTCGCCGGTATGGCCGGCGTGGGTGCCACCGCATAACTCTATAGAGTAAGCTGCATCCATTATTACCACCCTTACCTGGTCGCCATATTTTTCGCCAAATAATGCCATTGCACCCATTGCCACAGCTTCCTCTTTACCCATTGTTTTAATTACCACGGGTATATTTTCTCTTATCTTTTGGTTAACCATTGCTTCTACCTGTGCTATTTCGGCGTCGGTTACTTTGGCAAAATGGCTAAAATCAAACCGCAGGTTTTGTTGGTTTACCAGGCTGCCCTTTTGTGCTACATGGGTACCCAGTACCTTGCGTAAGGCTGCATGCATGAGGTGGGTTACACTGTGGTGCAGGGTAATGGCTTTTCGTCTGCCGGCATCTACGCTGGCCAGTACACTGGCATTAACTGCATCCGGTAGTTTTTCGGTAAAGTGGATGATGAGGTCGTTTTCTTTTTTGGTATTAATTACTGGTATGGTTTCGTTGCCAAATACCAGTACGCCGGTATCGCCTACCTGCCCGCCACTTTCGGCATAAAAAGGTGTTTGCTTTAATACCAGCTGGTACAATGCTTTGCCCTTGCCGGTAACCTTGCGGTATTTTACCAGCTGTGTATTGGTTTGTAATAAATCGTATCCAGTAAATTGGTTGCTGGTATTATCCAGCAGTGTTACCCAATCTTCAGTTTCCAGGGTGGTAGCCGCCCGGCTGCGGTTTTTTTGTTGTTGCATCTCTGCCTCAAAACCAGCATCATCTACGGTTAAATCATTTTCGGCAGCAATCAGCCTTGTAAGGTCTATCGGAAAACCGTAAGTGTCCAGCAGCTCAAAAGCGGCAAGGCCATTTACCTGTCTGGTTTGCTGGGCTTGTGTGATAATTTCATCCATCTTTTTTAACCCTTTATCCAAGGTTCTTAAAAAAGCTTCTTCTTCTTCCTTTATTACTTTGGCTACAAAATCTTGCTGTGCATACAGCTCGTTAAATACTGTTTTAAACTGTTGCGCTATTACGGGCAAAAGCTGGTGCAGCATGGGTTGCTTATAGTGTAAATACGAGTAGTAGTAACGTACGGCTCTTCTTAATATCCGCCGTATAACATACCCGGCACCGGTATTGGATGGCAACTGTCCGTCGGCAATGGTAAACCCAATGGCACGGATATGATCGGCAAGTACCCTAAAAGCCACACTGGCCTTATCATCGCCGGCAGTGTATTTGTTGCCGGTTATTTGCTCGATGGCCGCTATACTGTTGCTAAATACATCTGTATCGTAATTGCTTTGTTTACCCTGCAGCACTCTTACCAGCCGCTCAAAGCCCATCCCGGTATCTACATGTGTGGCTGGCAAGGGCTCAAGGCTGCCATCTTTTTTTCGGTTGTATTGAATAAATACATTGTTCCAAATTTCAATCACCTGCGGATGATCTTTATTTACAAGGTCTCTGCCAGGAACAAGGGCTATTTCTGCTTCGCTTCTGCAATCCACATGTATTTCGCTGCAGGGGCCACATGGGCCGGTATCGCCCATTTCCCAAAAATTATCTTTTTTATTACCCAATACAATTTTGTCTGGCGTTACCAGTTTAGTCCATTCTTGCAAGGCAATTTTAGAGGCAGGCAGTTGTTCATTTACATCGCCTTCAAAAACGGTTACATATAATCTTGACTTTGGAATTTTATACACTTCTGTCAACAATTCCCAACTCCAGGCTATTGCTTCCGCTTTAAAGTAATCGCCAAAACTCCAGTTGCCCAGCATTTCAAACATGGTGTGGTGGTAGGTATCTACACCCACTTCTTCCAGGTCGTTGTGCTTACCGCTAACCCTTAAACACTTTTGAGTGTCTGCAGCTCTTTTGTAGGGGGCTTGTTTATTACCGAGGAAATAATCTTTAAACTGGTTCATCCCTGCATTGGTAAATAGCAGGGTGGGGTCGTCTTTTAACACAATGGGGGCAGAGGGCACAATTGTGTGATTTTTAGATTTAAAAAAATCCAGGAACTGTTGCCTTATTTCAGCACTCGTCATCATTCAAAACTCTTTTTGGGTTGATTTTTGTTAATTATCCGTCTATATTTGTACGCCTTTGCCCGGCGTGGCGCAAAGGTAAAGGAAAACCCGATGTGCCAAAGCCCTAAGGGTTTTAAAGTAAGTAGCCGGCAAAAGCGGTTGCGCCATTTTTGCAAGATGGATGTTGCCGGATGATGGATGAGCCGGCAGCAGAATTTGCCTTTAACAACGTTGTAAAACCTGCAGCATATTTTATAAAAAACCACAGCAGCCCTGGTGAGCATGAAGAAGATAAAGTATTATTATAACACCAATACGCTCCGCTACGAAAAGCTGATAACACCATTACGGGTTAAGCTGCTGCGATTTTTTGGTTTTGTATCTGCTTTTTTAGTTACTGCTGCCTTGGTTATTTGGGTGTACACAAAGTTTATACCCAAGCCAACCGAAAATGCCACGCAGGAGCGTTATCGAATACTAAAAGATGACTACCAGTTATTGAGCGAAAAAACAAAAACGCTTGAAAAGCAAATGGCAGATCTTGAAAAAAGAGATAACGAAGTGTACCGCTCTATTTTTGAAGCTAACCCTGTGCCGGATAGCGCCCGTGCTAAAATAAGTGAAATAAAAAAGGAGATAGAAAAGGTAAATGTGATGGGGGATGATGAGCTCACTAAAGATATTGCCGGGCAATTAAATAACCTGGCAGCCCGTACGGCTTACCAGCAACGCAGCTATGGCGAAATTGAAAAACTGATTAAAAACCAGGATGCCAAGCTAGCCAGTATACCCGCTATACAGCCAGTAAGCAATAAAGATCTTAGCCGTATTGCCAGTGGTTTTGGCTTAAGGGTTCATCCCATTTACGGCATACCCAAAATGCATAATGGGCTTGATTTTACAGCGCCGCAAGGCACTCCCATTTATGCTACCGGTAATGGCCGGGTTACCACCTCCGGGCCGGGTAGTGGCACGGGCAACCATGTAATTATTAACCACGGATACGGGTACGAAACTGTGTACATGCATATGGTACGTATAAAAGCCAGGGCCGGCCAGCAGGTAAAGAGGGGTGAGGTAATTGGATGGGTGGGCAGTACAGGTGCCAGTACCGGGCCGCATTGCCATTACGAGGTACACATCAACGGCCGGCCGGTAGACCCCGTATATTTCTTTTACAACGATTTAAATGCAGAACAGTTTGATCGCTTGCTAAAGATAGCCTCTACCGGTAGTGCAGTAAGTTTTGATTAATTACCCACATTGCGGCCTCCAGCTTATTGATCCTCTATTTTTTAACGGGTACTTATTTAATTTTGCAGCTATGTCGTTTTCACAGAT
>JBDKJT010000082.1:0-9743 GCA_039796475.1 Bacteroidota bacterium
CCCAACTCCCTAAAATTTACGGCGTAAGGGTAAAAAAAGATTACCTCTACATCAAACAATACAAATAAAATAGCTACCAAAAAGTATTTGATGGCCATGGGTTGCCGGGCATTGCCTTTTATTTCTATACCACTTTCAAAGTTTTGCAGTTTATCAGCGGTTTTGCGCTTGGGACCAAAAAAATGGGTAAGTCCCATCATGGTAGCAATAAAACCCATGGCAAAAAACAGCTGAATACCTATTGGCAGGTAGTTTTCTGCGTTGTTAACATTAGTAGCCTGAAGTAGAAAGAATTGCATGTGGCAAAAATAAGACAGCAGTATTAAAAAACAACGGTTAATTTTAAAAACAAGGCCCTGCCTTAAAAAGAGCAGGGCCTGTATAATTTAGGCGTAGTGCCGGAGTGTTATGGCTTACGGTTTCCGCTGGCCTCTTTTTGGCCAGTTGGTTTACCGGTGGCAGCTGCTGTACCAGATGGTTTAGTGCCTGCAGGGCCCATTTTCATTTTACTTATTACATCTTTATTGGCCAATATTTCTGCGTCGGTGGGGTCTACCAGCAAGGCGCTATCGCAATATGCCAATGCTGCGGCTTTATCTTTTTGGATATTGGCTGCATAGGCGATAAAATATTTGTAGCTGCCCATTACCTGGTTTTTGTACTTTACTTTATCGGCCTGGCCTACTTGTATGGCTTTTTCAAAATCTGCATTGGCTAAGCCCTGGCTCATGGTAGAATCGATAGCCCATTTGGCTTTACCTTTCATGTAAAAGCTAAATGCATCATCCGGAAATTTTTGGCTGTAAATATCAAATTGTGCAATGGCACTTTCGTAAGCACCCGAGCGGTAGTAATTATAGCCGGCATTGTACAAATCGGTTTTACCGGGGTTCTTTTTAACAGTTACCAGTTTGCTATACCAATCGGCGGCTTGCTTATAGTCTTTTTTTGCTTCGTAATGGGCCGTCATTGTTTTGATGTAATTAATTTTATTGGCCTCAATACTATCCAGGGCTACTGCCTTATCAATATAATTGCCGGCCTGGGCTTCGCTACCAGCAAACTTTAATAATACAGCGGCATAGGTAGAGTAATCGCCGGCACCAATGATAGCAGGATCTGCTTTTGCAAAATAGTTTTCAAAAGCGGCCCTTGCATTGGTAGAATCGCCCAATTTATTGTAGGCGTAGGCTTTAATACCATTAGATTTTACGTAGGCATCTGGTGCAGCCAAACATTCGTTTGCCTTGCTTACTGCATCTGCAAACAAACCCTGTGCATATTTCATAGACGCCCTGTAGTAGCAATTTTTTGGATCATCGTCTGTATTGGCCAGGTATTTTTCGAGGTAATCGGCCGATTGAGTTACATCGGTATTGTATAATAACTGGTAAAGATTTTCGTAAACCGGTGCATAAGCAGCATCCATATTGATAGCATCATTAAAATACTTCATATAGATTTCTTTTTGAGCAATCCCTTGCGTTTGGTAAATTTTACCAATACGGTAAGGGGCACGGGCATACTTTGGGTTTAGTGCTAATGCACCTTCGTAAGCGCTTTGTGCTGGCCCGCCTTCGCCAATTTTTTTATAGGCATCCCCCAGGTTTACAAAAACATCGGGATCTGTCATTTTTTTTATGGCGGTAGCTTGCTTTAATTTATCTATAGCGTAGTTAGCATCGCCATCTTTAGCCATTACATTGGCAAGGCCAATGGCATTTAACACCGGGGCGCTTTTACCCTGGCTAAGGCTAATGGCAGTTTCAAACCTGTTACGGGCATCTTGCGTTTTGCCTTCCATTAACTCTACATGGCCAATACCCGCCAGCAGCAAGGGGTTGGCACTATTAGCGCCCAAAGTTTTTTGATACAGGTCTTTTGCTGCAGCCAAATTTCTGCCCTCTTCCGGGGCCAGGTGCGTTTGGCCCAGCCAGTATACGGCATCCACATTATTGGGGTTGGCAGCCACTAATTTTTCAAATACATCTTTAGCACTTTTGTACCGCTCGTAGTAAAGGAATTTCTTACCCTCTTCAATTGTTTGAGCTTTTAAAAAGCTTGTAGCAAACAATGCCGCCAGCAAGAAAAAACCAGTTTTGATCCTGTTCATTTTATATACTGTTTATAATGTGTACAATGATAAAAATTTTATACCAAAATCTTTGCATGAGCCATTTAATCTTTTTTCAATTTTTCGTTGATTTTTACAGTACGTATATAAAAATCAATTTTCCCCGGCCACAAATAGGCTCTTCTAAAAACCAGCTGCCCCCTTTCGTATTTTAAAAAATTCATAAAGCCTGAACCTAAGCCGTGATAATTTTCTTTAACGATATAATACAAACCACGTACCAATGGATAGCGCCTGGCCATGATGCTAAATTGCGAGGGCTTTACATAAGCAGAATCGCTGCATGTTGGGCATTTAACATAGGCTAATTTAACTTTTTTTAACATTTGTAGCTGTGCAGAGTCTTCTGGATTACCAATCCAGCTTATACCAATAACACCAATGGCGTTTTGGTTGGCAGCTACATAGTTTAATACATCGGCACTTGATTTTACAGCTTTTACCACCCCGGTATCAAATGGCTTACCCTGTAACAAAGTGTCCATGGCATAGCGTACGGTACTGGTTGCACTTAACCCATCAAATACTATTTGCTGGCCGTAGCCCATTTGCCCAGATAACTGTTTACGCAGCCTTTCGGCAGAAAAAACAGAATCGGCACTATTTTGATGAAGTACCACGGCTATAGCATCGGTGGCCACCCTGTCCCAATTGGGCACATATCCTATTGAATCCTCAAAATAATGTTCTTCTTTGCTTGTTAACCCCCTGGTTACAATAATCATCCGGGTAAGCGAATCCCTGATGAGGTCTTTTATACATTCGGCCTCTGGCTTGTAATGGGCAATAATATGTGTGCCTGGGTTAGTGCCCTCGTATACTTTTATCTGCTCTTCTATCACCGGTTTAAACGATTCATCCACGCTGATATGTATGGTGCCGTTAAAGGGCGAATCTGTTACTACGGGGACAGACTTTTGCTTGCAACCAACACCCGCCACCAGCAATACTGCCATTATGGTTATGGCTGCAATATTTTTTATTGGGTAGGGTATCATCCGTTTCTGAAATAGTTTTTTTTATACCCCCGGTATATCCTGAAGGCGCCGTACAACCAGCAAACAGCAGCAAATATTTTAATGAGCACAGGATCGTACTGGTTTAAAAATGTATCGGTGTATTTGGTAGGAAACATAAAAAAACAACCGGCGATAATTAAAAAAATGCCCATGCCATAATTACTGATGGTACGCATGTTAACAATGCCTTTTTCTCTTTCGCTGAGTGGTTCGTTCTCAAATTCTTCCAGCGCCATAATTAAAGTTTTTACCGGGTTTATACAATATTCTAAAAAATAACAAAGGCATTGGGGCAAGGCTGCATCGTTTTTTCAAGCAATCATTTTCTGTTGTATCATGCATTGCCGCTTATTGCCGTAAGGAGGGGCAAATTAAGCCTTTTATAGCATTCGTTGCCGCCAAAATTAGGCTGTTGTTATTTTTTGAGATTTATCAAATAAAGTACTGACCAATACCTTAAGATGACATTTAGATGCGGCGGTGTGATATTTCCACAAGCAGTTGTATTAAAAAAACTTATTTGCTACCACCTGAGCAGGGCGCTACAGGCAAAACTGTGGTTGCTGTAAGAGGGGTAAATAAAAACCGATTGCTTTTTATTTTTTTTACGGGGCTTGTACATGAGGTAGGATAGCTCAACAGATAATATACCAAACCCAGCGCCGGCCAACACATCCGACACCCAATGCCGGTTGTTGAGTACCCTAAAGGCGCCAATACCACTGGCAAGCATAAATACGCCGGCGCTTGCCCAGGGATGTTGCCGGCCAAACTCCTTATAAAAAAAACTGGCACCGGCAAATGCTTGTGCAGTATGGCCCGAAGGAAAAGAGTTGTAAGCACTGCTATCTGGCCGTTGTACTTTGGTAAAATGTTTTATTGGGTAAATCATGGCCATCATCATTAACTGTGCCCGGCTAAAAAGTATTACCTGCTCCTGCCAGGTATGGGTACTTTTAAAACCCAATGCATCCATGGCAAAAACCATGGGTATGGGGGCAAATTGAAGGTAGTCATCTGCATGATGCTCAAAATTGCCAAAATGCTCATGCCTTTCTTCCTTTATCTCTTTATTATTGATGATGCCGGTATTTTTTACTCCGTAAGCGCCTATGCCTATTAAAGTAAAGGGGAGCGCTAGCTTACGTAACACCTGCTTATTAGATGGGGTGTAATGGTTATTGATAACGGTATCGCCTTGCTGGGCCATTGCTGGCTGGCACCCCAGGCCCAAGGTTAAAAGCGCCAGCACTGTTATAAATTGCGATACATATTTCATTACCCGTTTTTTTGATAAACGGCAAGATATCATTTTAAGTATCCATTTAGCCACATTAGAAAAAACTTTACCCTGCCTGCGTGGATGATAAGGCATAAATGGCTGATACATTGTAAAGCGGGTAAGTTATCTTTGCGCCATGAAAATTTTGATGGTATGCCTGGGCAATATTTGCCGCAGCCCATTAGCAGAAGGTATATTGCAACACAAAGCCAAACAGGCCGGGCTAAACTGGGTGGTAGAAAGCGCAGGTACCAATGGCTATCATGATGGAGAAGCGCCACACCGGCTATCGCAAAAAGTTGCACTGGCAAATGGCATTGATATTAGCCAGCAAGCCAGCCGCCAATTTGTAAAAGAAGATTATAACCGGTACGACCTGCTATATGCTATGGCCAACGATGTGCTGAGCGAAATGCAATATATAGCTGGCCATCACTTTGCTGATGCAAAAACAAAATTATTATTAAACGAATTATACCCCGGGCAAAACAGGGATGTACCTGACCCATGGTATGGTGCCGAGCCAGGCTATCACCAGGTATTTTCATTGATAGATCAGGCATGCACTTGCATTATACAAAACTACCTGCATACAATATCCCAACGCAATTAAATTACAATAATCAGAAACAACCAATCGAATTATGCCAAAGCCATCCATCCCCCAGGGAACCAGGGATTTTTCCGCCGAAACAGTAAGAAAACGCCATTACATTTTTAACAGCATCCGCAAAGTATTTGAAACATACGGTTTTGAACCATTGGAAACTCCTGCCATGGAAAACCTCGATACTTTAATTGGTAAGTATGGCGAAGAAGGAGATAAGCTGATGTATAAAATACTCAACAACGGCATCAGCAATCCAAAAAATATTGAAAAATCTAAAGCAGGTTTTGAAAAAGTATTGCAAGGCAAAAGTAGCAGCGACCTTACAGAAAGAGCGCTTAAATATGATTTAACCATACCCTTTGCCCGCTATGTGGCGATGAACCACGGCCGCCTAACTTTTCCGTATAGACGCTACCAGATACAACCTGTATGGCGGGGCGATAGCCCACAAAAAGGCCGTTACCGGGAGTTTACCCAATGTGATGCTGATGTGGTAGGCAGCAAATCGTTGTTAAATGAAGTAGAGCTGGCTTGTATATACCATGATGTGTTTACCAGCCTGCAAATAAACGGATACCAGTTGCGTATCAATAGCCGCAAAATTTTAACTGCCCTTGCACATCTTTGCCAGCAGCCCGATAAAGTAGTGGATATCACCATAGCAATAGACAAACTGGATAAGATTGGATTAGAAAAAGTAAAAATAGAATTAGCAGAAAAAGGTTTATCAGCTGCAGATGTATCAATTATTGAAAAATACCTGCACATGGATACTGCAGGCGAGTTAAGCAATTTGCAAAAAATAGATTTTTTAAAACAGTTTTTTGCCGCCAATACCGAAGGGTTGCAAGGCGTTGCTGAATTAGAGTATCTTGTAAGCAATCTGCCAACAGCTATCAACTTGGTAATTGATACTACGCTGGCTCGTGGGCTTAACTATTATACCGGAATTATTTTTGAAGCAAAAGCACCTGCCGAAGTAAAAATAGGTAGCATTGGTGGCGGTGGCCGGTACGATGATCTTACCGGCTTATTTGATGTACCGGGCATACCGGGTGTAGGCATTAGCTTTGGCGTTGATCGTATTTACGATGTACTTACAGAGCTCAACCTTTTTCCTGCCGAAGTACAATCGGGTACACAGGCATTATTTTTTAACATGGGTGATGCAGAAAGTAAATTTGCCTTTAGTAAAATGCAGGAACTCAGGCACAGCGGCATTGGCTGCGAACTTTACCACGAGCCAGCCAAAATTGCCAAACAGTTTAGCTATGCCGAAAAAAAGAACATCACCTATGCCGTAATTATTGGCAGTAAAGAAATAGAACAAAAATACTGCCTTGTTAAAAACCTGGCTACCGGCCAGCAAGAGGTAGTAGTGTTTGATAACCTTGCCGCTTACTTTAAAAAACTGAACGCATAATTTATAGTTGATAAAAATAGAAACATGAAAAACAAACACCTGCTACTGTTAGCTACCACTATTACCATTTTGTTTACTGCCTGTACCAAAAAAAATACACAAGGCAAGCTAGTGCCCAATAATGCCGCAATGGTATTACATGTAAATGGCCAATCAATCCTTTCAAAATTATCGTGGGATGAAATAAAGCAAAATAAAATTTTTGAGGCCATCTATAGCGACAGTGCTGTTAATACCACCTTTAAAAAATTATTGGACGATCCTGCAAAAGCGGGCATAGATATTAACGGCGATTTATTGGTATACCTTGTAAAAGACAGCACCGGCGGCTACGTGGTAATGCAAGGCAGCGTTAAAGATGCTGCGGCACTTGCCAGTTTTAATAAAGAGCTTACCGGAGGCGGCACTGCCTCTCAAACTGATGGTATAAGCTTTATAAGCAAAGCCCCGGTTTGCGCCGGATGGAGCAGTGAAAAATTTGTATATCTGGCCGATGTACCTCAGATGAAAGAAATGGATGACCTTACCAAAAGGCTGATGAGAGATTCGATAAATATTGCTCCTGCTGCCATGCCCCGTGATATATTGGCCGCCTGCAAAAATATTTTTCAATTAAAAGAAAGCAACTCGCTGGCAACAGATGAAAAATTTTCCCGGTTGATGGAGCAAAAAGGTGATGTACATGTATGGATTAATTCAGAGTACCTCAACAATTCGGCCGATGCTTTAGCCGCCCTTAGTATGGTAAGGCTGGATAAATTATACAAAGGCAATATCACCACTTTTACGGCTAGTTTTGATGAGGGTAAAATTGTATTAAACGGCCATAGCTATGCTGGTGACGAGCTCACCAAACTTTTTAAAAAATACAGTGGTGGCAAAGTAAATGAGGAGATGCTAAAAAGAATGCCGGGAAAAAACATACTAGCATTAATAGGCCTCAACTTTAAACCCGAAGGCCTGCATGAGTTTTTAAAACTTTTAAATATAGATGGATTTATAACACTTGGGCTTAATAGCCTGGGCATGAATACCGATGATTTTATTAAAGCAAACAAAGGGGATGTAGTATTTGGCATTTCCGACTTTACATTAAAACCAGATACCAGTAGCAACTACCTGTATCAACAAAACGGGCTTGCTGAGCCCAACCATCTTAAGCCAGCTGCAAACTATGTATTTACCGTATCAATTAAAGATAAAGATGCTTTTAACAAGCTGATAAACGCCGGCAAAAAACTCGGTGGCCAGTATTTAGGTACTGATGCACCTGCTACTGCTTACAACAGCAATGGAAACTATTTTGTATTGGGTAATACAAAAGAAAATACAGATCAATACCTGGCAGGCACCAACAGCAGCAATGATATTGTGAGTAAAATAAGTGGCGCCCCCTTTACAGGCTATGTAAACCTGCAGATGCTTTTAAAAACAATTTCGGCCCAGCCTCAAAAAGATTCGTTGGATAAAGCCATGATGGAAGTAAACAGTAATTTTTGGGATAACCTTATTTGGAAAGGTGGCGATTTTGAAGATGGAGGCATTACTCAAAAAGCAGAAATACAATTGCTGGATAAAAACACCAACAGCCTTAAGCAGCTTAACCAATACATCAACAAAATGGGAGAAATGGTAAGCCTTAAAAGAAAAAAGCAAAGAGAAGCAATGATGGCTTTTGAAGATGCTGCCATATTACCGATTATGCCGCAACAAAAAATTGCTGATGCGCCGGCTACAGCTCACTAATTAATCACACAAATGGCTGCCAGTTTAGTAAAACTAAATTGGCAGTTTTTTATTGGCTATGCAAATACAACTGCAACAAGTAGCACCTGCATTTTTTTCAACAGCAAAAATTACGCCTTCGCAAGTATGGGGTAAAAACATTGTGATACAAAAAGGCCAAAAGTTACACATTGTAGCTCCCAGCGGTAGCGGCAAAACATCCTTTACACATTTTTTATATGGTATACGAAATGATTACACCGGATGTATTTTGTTTAACAACCAAAATTTGCAACAGCTTGGTGCTGAAAAATTAGCCCTTTGGCGAAGCCAGCATATTAGCATCGTTTTTCAGGATATGCGTTTATTTGCCGAGCAAACCGTTTTGCAAAACCTGGAGATTAAAAGACTATTAGCGCCCCATTACCCAATCCAAAAAATAGTTGAAATGGCAGAGCGGCTGGGCATTGCAGATAAACTTAATAACAACTGCAATACCTGCAGCTATGGCGAGCAGCAAAGAGTGGCCATCATCCGAAGCTTGTTGCAACCTTTTGATTTTTTGCTGCTCGATGAGCCCTTTAGCCACCTGGATGATACCAACACACAAAAAGCATTGGCACTTATTGAGGAAGAAGCATTACAACGGAATGCCGCAATTATATTAAACGATCTGCGGGTGATTGATCATTTAAATGCTGAAACAATTTTGTACCTATAAGCCGATTTTTAAAGAATAGCTATGGCATTAACCTATAAAAATATAGCCCCCTTTTTAGCTACCGGCCAACATAAATGGAGCCGTTGGCTAAGTTATGCCGGCCTTGGCGTGGGTGTGTTATTATTGCTTTGTTGCCTGCAGATGTATATTAATATTAATGCGCTGCTTAAAGAAAAAAGCCCCCGAAAAAATGGCTTTGATTATATCGCTGTTACAAAAATCATCAGCAATCAAAACATGGGGCAAGATCATAGCTTTAGCGCCGCCGATATGGCGCTTATAAAAAAGCAACCCAGCATTCAAGCTGCTGCTCCGTTGCTGGCTAACCAGTTTTTGGTAAAAGCCAGTGGCGGCAGCTTGTTGCCTTTTAGCACCGATCTTTTTTTAGAAGCAATTGATAATAGTTTTTTAGATACACTGCCTGCCGATTTTACCTGGCAACCCGGGCAAAATATAGTGCCCATTATCATCTCATCAGATTATCTTGAATTGTATAATACTGTATTTGCACCTAGCCAGGATTTACCACAATTTTCGGCACAAAGCATTTCGTCGGTAATGATACAATTACAATGTTTTGGCGCCTCGGGCAATGTACAAAGTTTTAGGGGCAATATCGTTGGTTTAAGTGATCGTATCAATTCGGTATTGGTACCCATCAATTTTTTGCAATGGGCCAACAACCAACTAGGCAGTAAGCAGCCCGTTAATCCATCTCGGGTATTTATTAAAACAACAGACGCAAACAGTACTGCCCTGCTGAACTTTTTGCAACAAAACAATTTTCATGTAAATAAAGACAAAACAAAATTTGGCAGGGTAAAGCAGG
>JBDKJT010000083.1:0-6282 GCA_039796475.1 Bacteroidota bacterium
GCTGTGCAAACGTTTGACTAAGGCATGCAAACGCTTGCATGATTTTTATAAAAAAATAAATGACACTTGCGAATGATGAACCGGCGGTGGTAGCACAGTAAACAGTGTTGAGGAGTTGTGCTGCAAATGATGAATAACGTTAAACCGAGCAAATAGAAGATTGCATTTTTATAAAGGCAGGTGCAGGCAAATTATGATTCGCCGGGATAGCAAACACCTGTTTGCGCCCGAGCAGTTGTTAATATTTCTTGTATTTGATTGCTTAGCGAATGGGTTAAAACATCACTTTGTGTTTCGGCAGCAAGCACGCTATCATTGGCATGCTGCATTTGGTATATAAAACCATGCGACATGCGTTGTACAGTATAATTTTGAGTAAGCCGGTGTTGATGATTGTATAACAGGCAGGAGCTTGCCCTCCAAAACTCAGGTATTTTTATATAGCCTTTATCTCCATAAATAAACAGCTCATTGGCAGTACGCATTTCCATAGAAGTATACAACTGTGCAGTAGCAGATGGGTATTTTAAAAGCAGTGAAGTACAAACATCAACCCCTGTTTTTGATAGCGTGCCGGTGGCAATTGTTTTGCATGATTGCCCATTAAAAAAAAAGCTGGCCATGGCTACAGGGTATACGCCTAAATCCAGCAGGGCGCCACCAGCCAGTTGTGGGTTGTACATGCGCCCTGTGGGTGTAGTATCCATCACCCAACCAAAATCGCATTTAAGCAGGCGGGGGGTACCAATTGCGCCAGCATCCAGCCAACGTTTTGCCTGTTGTATAGCGGGCAACAGGCATGTCCACATGGCTTCCATCAAAAAAAGTTTTTGCCGGGCAGCCAGTGCGGCTAATTTTTTAAACTGTGCATCGTTAATGGTTATGGGTTTTTCACACAATACTGCTTTTCCGTTTAGTAAACATTGCTCACATTGTTCAAAATGAAAATTGTGCGTAGTGGCTATATACACCACATCTATATTTTTACTTTTGTATAAATCGGCATAAGACAAAGCCTCCGGAATATGGTACTGGCGAGCAAAATTTACTGCCCTTTGTTTATCGGAGGATGCCACGGCCACCAGTGTAGCATTGCGTAAAAACTTAAACTCTGCAGCAAATGTGTGGGCAATTTTACCTGCACCCAAAATTGCCCAACGGAGTTGTTGACCGCTTTTTTTCATTTGTGGCATTATCTATTGCGTAAATATTTACCTGATAAAAAACAGGTGCACAGCCAGCTTATTTTAAGGCAGCGGGCTGGCCAGCAATACCCACTTATATACTTGGCTGATATGACCGCTTATTTACCCGGCTTACATTTTTTTTGCATCTTCTAAAAATTTGGCCAACCCAATATCTGTAAGTGGATGCTTTAATAACCCGAGTATTGGATCGAGCGGGCAAGTACACACATGGGCCCCGGCCGCTGCACACTCAATAATATGGTTGGGGCTTCGGATAGAAGCTGCCAATATTTGTGTATCAAAACCTTGCACCTGGTAAATATGTGCAAGCTGTTGTATCAATTGTACCCCATCCCAGCCGCTATCATCTATCCGCCCAATAAAAGGAGAAACATAGGTGGCCCCGGCCTTGGCGGCCAGTATGGCCTGGCCTGCGCCAAACACCAGTGTACAATTGGTTTTGATGCCATTTTGGGTAAACCACTTAATGGCTTTTATGCCATCTTTTATCATCGGCACTTTTACCACGATAGAAGGATGCAAAGCCGCCAGCGCCTGGCCTTCTTTTATTATTTCATCAAAACTTACCGACAATACTTCTGCACTAATATCGCCCTCTACAGCATTGCAAATAGCCAGGTAGTGCTGGTTAATGGCATCGGCACCTTTAATACCCTCTTTAGCCATTAGCGTAGGGTTGGTGGTAACGCCATCAAGTATGCCCAATTCGTTAGCTTCTTTTATCTGAGCCAGGTTAGCAGTATCTATAAAAAATTTCATTTACTGTATTTTATTGATGCAAGATGCTTAATGCACTGCAGGGTTAGATATACCTGTTTATTAAATTTTCGAGGTACTCTTGTTTGCCACTAATAGCAGCTGGCTCGCCTGCTGCTACGGCATAAGCCCGTAAATCTTCCAGCGATAATTTTCCCTCTTCAAACAATTGGCCGCTACCGGTATCAAAACTGGCATAACGGTTATCCCTGATTGATTTAAAGGATGATTGCTGCAGGATGGCATCGGCCGTAATGAGCGCCCTTGCAAAAACATCTATCCCTCCAATATGGGCATAAAACAAATCTTCCATATCGGTGCTGTTGCGGCGAATTTTAGCGTCAAAATTTATACCGCCACCGCCAAAGCCGCCAGCCTTAAGCAGTATAAGCATACATTCTGTTAGCTCTGTAACATCATTGGGAAACTGATCGGTATCCCATCCGTTTTGATAATCGCCCCGGTTGGCATCCATACTGCCCAGCAAGCCGGCATCTGCTGCTACCTGCATTTCATGCGCCATGGTGTGGCCGGCCAGTGTAGCATGGTTTACTTCTATATTAATGCTAAAATCATCTAATAAATGATACTGCCTTAAAAAGCCGATTACTGTTTCGCAATCATAATCGTACTGGTGTTTGGTTGGCTCACATGGTTTGGGCTCGATAAAAAACTTACCAGTAAAGCCATTTTTCCTGGCATACTCTATTGCTGTATGCAGAAAGCGGGCCATGTGCTCTTTTTCCCGTTTCATATCTGTATTCAGCAAGCTCATATAACCTTCCCGGCCACCCCAAAAAACATAGTTTTCTCCACCCAGCGCAATGGTGGCATCCAAGGCTGCTTTTACCTGTGCGCCGGCATGTGCCAATACCTGAAAATCGGGATTGGTGGCCGCCCCATTCATATACCTTTTATTAGAAAAAAGATTGGCAGTACCCCATAACAGTTTAACCTCACTAGCTTGTTGCTTTTGTGCCAGGTAAGCAGTAAGTGTTTGCAGGCGCCGGTCGTTTTCATTTACATCGCTGGTAAAATCTACCACATCTGTATCATGAAAACAGTAGTAAGGCAACCCCATTTTGGTAATAAATTCAAAGGCAGCGTCGGCTTTATCTTTTGCCCTTTGTATGGCATCGGTGCTTTGGTTCCATCCAAAAAGATGAGTAGGCTCGCCAAAGGGATCGGCACCACTGCCGCAGAAGCTGTGCCAATAAGCACAGGCAAAGCGCAACCAATCTTTTAATTTTTTTCCAGCAACAATTTTTTCTGCATCATACCAGCGGTATGCCAATGGATTATCGGAGCCTGTACCTTCAAACTTTACCTGGCCTATGCCCTTAAAATATTCTTTTTCACCAATAGTAATACCCATAAAATAATTTTTTTGCCTGCTTAAGCAAGCGGGTTTATAAGAGAATGATAATTACAAGATGTTGTACTTAGCAATGCAACAGAATATGTACTTATAGTTAAGCTATTTTACCAAGGAGTGCAGCAAGGCAGCAGCAAGATTTCATGCAGAAACAATGGCAAAGCTTAATCATTTTTTGCGTAGTAAAATTAGCAACAGATAGCGCCTGGCTGCAACTGTTATTTAAAAAAATAAATCCACTATCTTATCACATTTTTGTAATTTTAAAAGCATTTACTGTTAAAATAAGATTTACCAATGGCAATAAACGGGTTGCCTGCCTTAATAAAAGGCTTTGCCAGTACTACATTTACACCAGAATTAACCAGCATATTATCACATGAAAACCCTTATTCAAAAAATACATGTTGAGGAGCAAAACTCCTTTGCCTGCAGAAAGTACCGCACCCCACAATTTGAAACCAACTGGCATAAGCATGAGGAGATAGAATTGATTGTAATTACCGAAGGCAATGGCACTGCATTAATAGGCGATTATATTGGTGAGTACAAACCGGGTGATGTATTTTTTTTATCCGCCAACCTGCCTCACTGGTTTAGAAAAACAAACCAAAAAATGATAGGCAGTGCTACTGTATTGCATTTTTTAAAAGATTTTTGGGGTGATGGTTTTTTAAACCTGCCCGAAATGAAAAAGCTAAAGCAATTGCTGGAAGGAGATAACAATGGTTTGCAGCTAAAACTATCACTGCAAAAAAATGTAGCCCAGTTTATTGGGGACATCGAAAAATCTAGCGGAATTGAGCGGATACAATTATTGGTAGAATGCCTAAAACAGATAGCCAATTCAAAACAATACAAAGTAATTACCAAGGCCTTTGATACAGATGGAGACAATATCGAAAACTCGGCTATAGAAAAAATATTTACTTACAGCCTTAAGCATTTTCTGGAGCCGATTACATTGGCCGAAGTGGCAGACCTTGTAAACATGAGCATCCCAACTTTTTGCAGGTTTTTTAAACGAAATATTAAAAAAACTTATTTTGATTTTTTAAAGGAATTGCGAATTGGCCATGCCTGCAAAATGCTTAGAGAAAGCAACGACTCTATTATTGATGTGTGCTATAGCAGTGGGTACAATAGCTGGGCAAATTTTAGTAAACAATTTAAAGAGGTAAAACAACTTACGCCCAACCAATACCGGCGGCAGTTTAAGCCTACTGAATAAGGGGGTTATTTTTTAATAAACTTACTTACTATTAACTGGCCAATTTTTTTACCAGCAGCAGCCCCCCTGTCTACACTCATTCGGTAATGTATACCACCATACAACCTGCTGATGGAGCATTCGTCTGATGCTTGAATAAAGGAGCTGAATGTACGCTCCATATTAATATACCTTTTATCACTGGTATCATTAAAGGCAAAATGATCGCCAAACAACTGCGTAAGCACTGTAGCCGCACTGCCTGTAATGGTACTGTGCCCGCTGGTATATTCAGGAAAAGGAGGTGTTTGTAAATATGGCTCCCAATTTTTATCGATGTACTGGTTAATAAAAGTGATAGGCCTTACATAGGCATAGCGATACTTGGTATCAAACACCGATATAAACCCTTCAAACAATGCTAAAGCGGTGAGTGCATAGGTACGGGCAATGGTAAGCACATCTGCATTGGTTTGCCTGCAGGCGATGGTAGCAATGCCCATCCAATGGCCACCGGGTGTTTGCTTTTTGGTGGCTGCCATTAAATGGCCCGCATGCTCCATAACAAAGGGATTATCATCCCAAAACCGGGCTATATCTTTTTGCTCCTGTGTAAGCTGATTGCCTGTAGTAAAAACCTCCTTGTTCATTTTATAAAAATCACTGCCGGCTGCTGTACTAAATAGAGGTGGTGCCCCCGGATCGAACTGGCTGTTTGAATCTGCAATAAAAGAGTGCAGCTGGTTCCAGTAAGGCTCTGTAGCATCCAGGTAATCGGGCGATGTTGGCTGCCATTTTCCCGGTGCTTTACTGCCAAAGTATTTTTCCATGGCACGTGTTTGTTTGTAATTATCTGCCGCAGCTCTTTGCATAATAACTGCAGCTACCTGCCCGCCAAAATCTATAGAATTTTGATATACCTGGTTTGACAGCGATTGCTGAAAAACCTGCATAGCCTGTTGCTGAAATTGTTGCAATATATTTTTAGAGAAAGTCATTTGGCCAGCTACTGTATAAAACGCTGTAGCGGCAGCCAGCTCAAAATTATATTGCTTGCTGCTATCGGGCACAGGCATGCTGGCAAAACCCTTTAGCTGCTGCACAATAGACGGCTCGTTGGGTTGTATATGGCGCAGCGCCTCATGTGCTGCCAGTGAGGTGTATGCATAAATACGGGCTGCTACTGGTGGCGAAAATATATCGTACACAATCAAGTCGGTAAGATTGTTTTGATTGGTATGTAACAGCATTGGCTGATTGGGCAATTGCTTATTGTTATTATTGCAGGCCACCAGCCCAAGCAACAAAAAAACAGCGACAATTTTTTTCATACAGTTTTGTTGAGTTTTCATTTTTCGATGCATTGGCTTAGCCAATCAATGGCTAAAATGGATTGTTTTTTTACTACCATCGCTATGGGTAACTACCACATATTTTACCTGTGCTGTAATAGCTATGCTACGGCCACACTGTGTATAAAAAGAGTTGCCCGTATACATCTCTTGCTTGCGCATTTTTCCATTTTTAAAAACATACTGCAGCGATATGGCACCGGGCCCTGCTTGCAGCAATTGCATCCCAGGTGTAATACATTTAAATGTTTTTAAGGCTGCCTGGTTTTGTGAGGCCAGCATCCAAAGCTGGCTATTGTTTATTGCTATTGTTGCCAGTGCTTTGGCATCGCCAGGCACATAAAAACCACTTTGTGCCACAGGCAACGCCGTAAAGCCGCC
>JBDKJT010000084.1:0-14890 GCA_039796475.1 Bacteroidota bacterium
CCAATGGCCATACAAATGCCATGATGCTGCCCGTAATACAATACCGGGGAAAAACCATCGTATATATGGCCGATCTGCTGCCATCTGTGGCACATATACCCTTGCCTTATGTAATGGGGTACGATATGTTTCCGCTTACTACCTTACAGGAGAAAAAAATGTTTTTAACGGCAGCGCTCGAAAGAGGGTACGTCCTTTATTTTGAGCATGATGCTGCAAACGAATGCTGCACCCTGCAGCAAACCGATAAAGGCATCCGGCATAAAAATACCTTTAGCCTGGATGCGTTGATTTAACGAAAGCTAATCAGTGAGGTTAAGGGATGGCGCAAATTTTTATAGCCATACATATCCACTTTTACGGTACCCACGGTAATGGGGCTTTCTACCCGTAGTATTAAATGGTTGGGATCGTCGCTTACCCAGGCCGTCATTTTTTCGCCTCCTTCAAACATGGTGCCTTTTACCAGCAATGGCTTAAACTTAATGGCCCTAAATTTTCCATATTTGGTTTTGATGGTTTCTTTACCCACATAACGGATGTACATATGGTACACTTCATCATCTAAAAACATATCAAAGGGTATTTTATCACCGGGTTTGTATTTATCAAAATTAATATTACGGGCATAGTATACCGCACTTACCACATCTTGTATACAACTGGTGGTTTTAAACACTCCATTGGTGCTAACGGCGGTGCCGGCTTTATGATTAAAGCTAACGTTGTTGTAAATTTTATGGCCACCCTCATCTACATTACGGATAAATTTGATGGGCAACATAGTGCTGGTATCAATATAAGTTTCGTAACGGTCTCTTACCCTAAAGAAGTTGTCAAAAAAGGAGTAAGATTTTCCTTCACCCACGCAATGATAGGCGGCTTTGCCATTAAAGCGCTCCAGGCTGGTATTAAAGGTAACTTCGCCTGCGCCAATATACATGCCAAGCGTACTGTAAAAAACCTTCATGGTTACCGACTCGCCGGGCAAAAAGGCCTTATTTTTTAATCCACAAAAATCATCGCCGGTAGCAGCAGGGGTAAATGCTGATATGCCAAAAAAAAGTGCCAGCGTTTTTACAATTTTACTCATTTTTTTCTTTTACAATTTTAATACCCAGTATTAACAGGCTGCCTGCAATAGCTGGTATTACCAGGTTTATCATCCATATGGCCAACGATGCAGCGCCCACACCCAGCTCGTTACTGGTATAGTACTGCATTAATATCCAACTGGCGGTAACCCTTACCGGCAATTCTGCAAAACCAATAGTAGGGGCTATTGCCATTACCAGGTAAAAAACACTGATCAACCAAAAACAGGTAACGGCTGCCAGCTGTACACCCATTACTTGCAGCAGCAGCATATACTGGATGATAAAAACAAGGTATCGTATAAAAGACCATGCCAATACCTTAAAAAGTTGCTTATTGCTAAATTCATCCAGCACTTTAATATGCGTAACTACTTTTTGCAAGGCAGGCAGTTTTTGTAACAAACGTACCAGCCAGCCCAGCCTTGTATAAAATAACGCCAGCACCAGCGTAATTGTTACACACAGGTAAATAAGCACATCTCCCCAAAAATGGGGTAAAACCGGCAAATGCAGCAGGGTATTGTGTGAAGAGAATCTTAAAAATATTAGTCCACAGCAGCCCAGTAGTAGTGTTACCAACAATTGGCTGATGCTGCCGGCAATGGTTAACGAAATGGCTTTTATACGGTTGCCCTCCTGCACAAATAATATACGGCCGCCATACTCACCTACCCGGTTGGGGGTAAGCATGGTAATGCTACAGCCCGCCAGCACCGATTTAAAAGCAGTGATAAAACTGATAGGCTGCAGGTGTGCCATAAGTACCTGCCATTTAACAGACTCGATACCCCAGTTGCATAACATTAGCAGGCATGCTAGCCAAAAGCCAGGCTGCTGCCAGCTTTGGGTTACCTGTTGCCAGCGATGCAATAAGTCGGGCTGGTGCATCAGCTGTACATACAGGCTCCAGCTAAGTAATACAAACAGCAGGGGGCCTAAAAAATAGTTGAGTAATATTTTGATATTTTTGTTCAAAACAGGTGCTGTTATTTGCAAAAACAAATCAATACGGCTTTGTTTTACAATGATAGTTTAATTTACCTTCACCCACAAAGCACCTGTACTGTTGCATACAAAACCCACCATCATTTTAGGCATCGATCCCGGCACCGTGGTAATGGGTTATGGCCTTGTGCAGGTAAACGGCAGTAAACTTAAATTATTAGGGCTGGGTGTATTAAAACCCGGTAAAATAGCAGACCCCTACAAAAAACTACAGCTTATTTACAATACGGTTAGTGGTTTAATTGTTCAGCACAAGCCCGATGTATTTGCAGTGGAGGCTCCCTTTTTTGGTAAAAATGTGCAGAGCATGCTTAAGCTGGGCAGGGCGCAGGGCGTGGCTATTGCCGCTGCCATGCAACATGGGCTGGATGTAACAGAGTATTCGCCTAAAAAAATTAAACAATCCGTAACGGGCAATGGCAATGCCAGTAAAGAGCAGGTGCTAAAAATGCTGCAGCACTTATTATTATTTAAAGATGATCCCCAATATTTAGATGCCTCCGATGCGTTGGCCGTAGCTGTTTGCCATTTTCTTCAATCATCCGGGCCAAGCTTACCTGCTGGTAGCAAGGCCAAAAGCTGGGATGATTTTATCAATAAAAATCCTGGCAGGATAAAAAAATAATTTGCTTGTAAGTCGGTACTGTTACACAGTGCCGGGGTTAAAACATCCGGCTATTGCCATATCTTTTGTATGTTGCAGTACATGATTGTATTGTATTGCAAACAGTCCACAGCACGCCTGCAGTATACCTGCTCTTTGCTGTTTACAGAGTTGATGGGGCTGCCCTGTACCATTGCTACCCGGCCACCACTGCCAGCAGACTGCCCCGTAATTAACTATGTAAATGAGCAGGAATTGCCGGGGGCTTTACAAATTTATAATACGGGCTTGCTGTTTGAAACGGGTACACGGATGGTGGATACCGATTGTTTTACCTGCAATGGTTACCCTGCATTGTTTGCATCCCGCCTGCAAGGGGCCTACCCATTTGATTTGTTAAGTGCAGTGTTTTATTTAGTGAGCCGATATGAGGAGTACCTGCCACACCACACTGATGAGTATGGCCGCTATCCGCATACCAGTTCGCTGGCCTTTAAGCAGCAATTTTTACACTTGCCGTTGATTAATATTTGGGTAGCGCATTTTATACAAACTCTTTTACAACAGTTTCCGGCATTACCAATAAAAACACCCGGCTTTAATTTTGTGCCTACTTACGATATTGATATTGCGTACAACTACCTGCACAAAAGTTGGTTAAAAACCCTGGGTGGCTTAATCATGCATCCATGCAAAGAGCGCTGGCAAGTACTGAGGCATAAAATAAACGATCCCTATTGCAGCTATCAATGGATGGATGCCCTGCACCAGCAATATGCATTGCAGCCTGTTTACTTTTTTTTATTAGCAAAGCATAACGGGGAATACGATAAAAATATAAGCCCATCAAAAAAAGCAATGCAGGATTTGGTTGCCAATCATGCCCAAAAATATACTACGGGTATACACCCCAGCTGGCAAAGCGGCGAGGCTGATAGTTTGCTGCGGCAAGAGATAGATACGCTGCAGCGCCTTACCGGGCAGCCCGTAACCCTATCCCGCCAGCATTATATACGGTTTAATTTGCCGGGAGGCTACCGCCGGCTTTTGCAAGCCGGTATTACAGCTGATTACTCAATGGGATATGGCAGCATCAATGGTTTTAGGGCTTCGGTAGCCAGCAGTTTTTTTTGGTATGATATAGAAAACGAAACCAGCACTCCACTACGGGTTCATCCTTTTTGCTGGATGGATGCCAATGCTTATTACGAAGAAAAGCTAACGGCTGCCGGGGCCTTGCAGCAAATGATGGATTATTACCAGGTATGCAAGCAATACCACGGCACACTGGTAACATTGTGGCATAATAATTTTTTAGGAACCTCAGCCCCTTTTGCTGGCTGGCGGCAGGCATACCAACAATTTATTGCTCAGGTTCGGCAATGATGGCTTTTTTGCGGCGCATGCTGTAGTTTACAATAAACACACCTGCCAGCGTTACAATAGCTCCCCACAAAATATTAAGTGTAAGCCTTTCGCCCAGTAGCAGGGCGCCTACCAGCATTGCAACCAACGGATTAAAATATGCATACAATGAAAAAAGGGCAGGGGGTAGTTTTTTCATGGAGTATACAAAAGCGGCAAAAGTAATAAGAGAGCCTGCTACCACGAGGTAAGCAATGGCCATCCATGCTTTGGCTGGTATAGCTTTTACCGGTAAATTATTACCAGCTATTATAGACATGATAAACAATATACCGGCGCTGATAAGCATTTGCCAGCCGGTGGCATAGTAGGGGTCTATTTTTATTCTATTACGGGCAATAATCATTGTGCCGGCTGCCCATGATAGCATGGCACCAACAGAAAGGCATAGCCCAAAAAAGAAACCCGGCGGACGGTGATGAAAAGCATTTTCGTAAAACACGATAAAAGTACCGCCAATACCCAACAACAATCCTACAAACGTAAGCGGTGTTACATCTTTGTTTTTAAAAAAAAGCATTTCTATTAGTACTACGGTAATGGGGTATAATGCGCCAATGAGTGAGCTTAAGCCGGTAGATATGTACTTTAAGCTCCAGGTACTAAGGCCATTGGCACCCACAAACATGAGCAGGGCCATTACTACCAGCAAGCCAAACTGCCGGGCAGTGGGCAAGGGCATTTTTTTGTACAGCATAAAAAACAATACAAAACAAATACCGCCTATACATTGCCTGATAGATGCTAACTGAAAGGCCGGCATTTGAGATACGGCAATTTTACTACTTACCCAGGTAGTGCCCCACACTATACTGGTAGTGGCCAATGCAAGATAACCGCCGGTTCTGTTGTTGATTTTGTTCAATGGCTTTAGTTAGCGTAATACCGGCAGGCTTTTACCTGCCGGTAAAGTATCATTAGTGTTTAAAATGTCTTAACCCGGTTAGCACCATCGCAAGGTTTTGTTGCTTGCAATAGGCTATGGAATCATTATCCCGTATGGAGCCACCCGGCTGTATAAATGAAGTGATGCCAGCTGCATGGGCAATTTTTACGCAATCATCAAACGGAAAAAATGCATCGCTGGATAAGGCTGCGCTGGTAAGATCAAAATTAAATTGCTTTGCTTTTTCTATGGAATGACGCAGGGAGTCGATACGGGATGTTTGGCCACAACCCTTGCCTACCAGCTGCTTGTTTTTTACCAGGGCAATGGCATTGCTTTTTAAATGTTTGCAAATGATGTTTGCAAATGCCAGGTCTTCTTTTTCTTCGGCAGTGGTTTCTCTTCCGCCGGTTTCTTTCCACTCGGTATAGTTGCCTTCGTCATTTTGCTGGGTAAGCAATCCATTTAATACGCTTTTGTACTGCGCCGGTTGAGGGCTGTATTGCTGTTGCAGCTGCAGCAGTATACGGTTCTTTTTTGTTTTTAAAATAGCCAATGCGTCTTCATCAAAATCGGGTGCCACCAATACCTCAAAAAACAATTCGTTAATGGCATCAGCAGTGGCTTTATCAACCGTTTTATTGGTAACCAGTACACCGCCAAAAGCACTTTCGGGGTCGCCGGCCAATGCCGCATCCCAGGCTTGCTTAACAGTTGGCCTGGCCGCTACGCCACAAACATTGGTGTGTTTAATAATGGCAAATACGGCAGCCTGCTCATTTTTAAATTCGTTTATCAGTTGTATGGCAGCATCTGCATCTACCAGGTTGTTGTACGATAAATCTTTACCATGCAATTTATCATATACCTCTTGCTGGTTGCCATAAAAAATACCCTGCTGGTGGGGGTTTTCGCCATAGCGCAACACCGTTTTGTTTTTATTAAAAGGATTGGCAAAACTGGTTTGGTTAAAGTAATTAGAGATAGCCATATCGTAGCCGGTGCATACATCAAAAGCCTTGATGGCAAAGGCACGGCGTTGCTCCAGGGTGGTTTCTCCGGCTTGCTCAGCCAGTAGTTGCTCCAGTAAAGCATACTCTTTTTTGGCAGCCACTACTACCACATCCTGGTGGTTTTTGGCAGCGCCCCGTATCATACTGGGGCCGCCAATATCAATTTTTTCAATAATCAGTTTTTCGTCGCTGGTGCTGGCCACGGTTTCTTCAAAAGGGTATAAATCTACAATTACAAGGTCCATCACGGGAATATTATATTGCTGCATTTCTGCTACATCAGTAGGGTTGTTTCTTCTGCCCAGGATACCGCCAAATACAGCAGGGTGCAAGGTTTTAACACGGCCACCTAAAATAGATGGGTAAGTGGTAAGCGATTCTACCGGCACACAGGGCACATTTAATGCTTCAATAAATTTTTGGGTACCACCAGTTGAGTAAATGGTTACACCCAGTTGCTGTAATTGGTGGACGATGTTTTCTAACCCGTCTTTGTAAAAAACCGAAATAAGTGCCGAAGTAATTTTTTTGTTCATGTAGGTGCGCCAGGCGGCGGTATTTAACTGTTATTAAAATTGGTGCAGTATCACTCAATGTCCATTACAAAAGCGCCCTGTTCTGGTATTGAATGGTGGCGCAAATTTAGCTCATCGCATGCTTGTTTCCATTTTTCAATTTTCCACAAACTGTTAGATGCATCCAGCACTACGGTTTTACAATTAAATACTGTAGCCAGCGCTTTAGCTTGTACGGGCACATTGCGGCTTACCAACACTGCATCTACCACTATGTTGGCCCCGGTATTTTTAAAGCTTAATGTATCATCCAGCAGCAACAGCGTGGTATTACCAAAACGATACAATGGGTGCTGTGCCAGTAAGGCAGGCAGCGCCGGCACCCGCTGGTTGAGTTGTAATAAAATACGGCTGGGTTTAAGGTGAAAATTTTGCAGTAATCCATCTTGCAGTAAAATACTGTCGCCTATAAATTGATACTGGCTGCCATTTACAAAATCGATGGCTTGCTTTTGGGGCACATTGTATATAATTACTTTTTGCTGCCGAATGGTTTGCCAGGCAAGTACCGCATGTACGCTTACAAAGCCAGCTAAGCTGTACAAGCCAAATTTTAGCCATTGTTTTTTTTGCTGCAGCAACCAGCCTGCAATTAATAATACCGCCGCATACAGCAGCCAGGTGGTAAGCAGGTTGGCAGTAATTTTATCCCATACGGCAAATGACAGCTGGTTTATCCATTGTATAAACTGGTTCATACACCATAGCCCGGCACCAGCCAATTTACCAGCCAAGGCTGCAACAGGTGGCCACCAGCTAAATGCCAGCAACAATATACAGGCATACAAAATGCCCGTAGATAATGGCACTGCCACCAAATT
Source organism: Bacteroidota bacterium (assembly GCA_039796475.1). Classification (GTDB taxonomy): domain Bacteria; phylum Bacteroidota; class Bacteroidia; order Chitinophagales; family Chitinophagaceae; genus Ferruginibacter. The sequence continues at coordinate 7,427 of JBDKJT010000084.1, forward strand.
GGTGATTAAAAACAGCATTGGAAACTGGTGAAAATAATAAATACATACCGGAAAGGTAAGCACCTGCGCTGCCGTGGTAAGGGCGGCTGCCTGGGTAATGCTGTAGAGGTATTTGTTTTTGCTGTAAAAAAAATGCTGCAACGGTTTTTGATACAACACAATGCCCAATACCGCCAGGTAACTCAGCTGAAAACCAACATCCCACAGGTAAAAAGGATTGTAACAAAGCATTACAGAGGCAGAGGCCGCCAGTGAGTTGTATGTTGATGACTGCCTGAAAAACGATTGGCCTACGGTGATAAATGAAAACATTACCGCAGAGCGGATTACCGAAGCTGAGCCACCTGTAAGCAGGGCAAAAAGCCACAAGCAGGGGAGTACCGCAATGGCTTGTGTGTTCTTTGATTTTTTTATGATCGGCAATTTTGCAAATAGCCATGCCAGCAAAGCATAAATAAGCCCCAGGTGCATGCCGGAGATAGCAATAATATGTACTACGCCGGTATTGCTGTAAGCTTGTACCAGGTCTTTATCCAAATCGTTGGTATAACCAATTACCAAGGCTTCTGCAATACCCAGTTCATCTTTGCCAGCACCAATATTGGCTTGCAATACGCTCAATATTTTATGCCTTGCTGCAAACAACAGTTGTTTAAAAGCATTGGCTTTATTTTGATGCAGGGCTTGCCAATCGGTGGGTTTTAAAAATACGTTGTGAATTATTTGCTGAAAAGCAGCATAACGCTGGTAATTAAATGCACCGGGGTTGCCACTGTTTTTAATGGGCTGTAGTTTTTTATTAATCAGCAACTGATCGCCATATTGCAGGGGCATGCCCGTACTATCTTTGGCAAAGTACAGCAGCAGCTTGCCTGTGCAGGGCAGCACCTGCCCATTGGTAATAACGGCTGCTACCAGTGCATCGGCCTTATACGATTTTGTTTTTTCCGTTACAGGCTCGTTAATGGTTACCAGCAGGTAGCTGCTATCGGTATAGCGATGGCCATACCAGTTTGGATGATTGCGGATGTCTTTTTGCCAGGCAAGTAATGCACCTGCCGCCACCAGCAACAAATGGATGCAAATACCCTGCAGGTAAAACATGCCAAAACGCTGTTTTGCCGGCAGCAGGTAAAAAACCAGGTAGCCCAGGCCAAAACAAATAAACGCAAGGCTGATTGCGGCAATAGGAGTTTGCAGGTACCACTGCAGCACTATGCCGGCTATAAGGGGAGGCAGTATCCTTAAAAAGGGGGATCGCTTCCATGCTGGTATGCCTAAGGGTGTAAATGACATACCCTAATTTAAAAAATAATTATGGCAGTATATAGCCTTCAGGCAGGTTTTATCAAATAAAAAAAGCCGGGAATGTTATTTTCCCGGCTGATGGTTATAGGTAATGCTATTTTATTTACTCAGGTGCATGCTACGCTCCTTATATAAAGTTCTAAAATAAGGGTCTTTTAAATCTTTTATAAAACGGATGGCTTCGCCGGTGCTTTTCATCTCTGGCCCCAGCTCTTTATTTACCCCCGGAAATTTATTAAAAGAAAAAACAGGCTCCTTAATGGCAAATCCATTGAGCTTTTTTTCAAACTTAAAGTCCTTTAATGTATTTACACCCATCATTATTTTGGTAGCTACATTCAGGTAAGGTATTTGGTAGGCTTTGGCTATAAAGGGGGTGGTACGGCTAGCCCTTGGGTTGGCTTCAATTACATATACATTACCCTCTTTTATGGCAAACTGTATATTAATAAGGCCTTTTATGTTGAGGGCCCGGGCAATTTTTTCGGCATACTCTTCCATGGTATGCACAATCAGTGGCGACAGGTTAAACTGTGGCAGCACAGCATTGCTATCACCACTGTGTATACCGGCCGGCTCAATATGCTCCATCACACCCATTACATGAAAATTTTGGCCATCAAAAATGGCGTCTATTTCTGCTTCCTGGCAGCGATCTAAAAAGTGGTCGATCAATATTTTATTACCCGGTAAATGTTTTAGCAGGCTAAGTACGCCTTTTTCCAGCTCTTCGTCGTTTAACACAATCCGCATGCGCTGGCCACCCAATACATAGCTAGGCCTTACCAGCACAGGGTATCCTACTTCTTTGGCTACCTCAATAGCATCATCTGTATTGTAAGCAGTGCCATATTTTGGATAAGGGATGCCCAGGTCTTTTAGCATATCGCTAAAGCGGCCACGATCTTCTGCAATATCCATACTGTCAAAAGAGGTACCGATGATTTTAATGCCTTTTTCGGTAAGGCGCTTGGCCAGTTTTAAGGCCGTTTGCCCACCCAGTTGTACAATTACACCTTCGGGTTGCTCATACTCTATAATTTCCCAAAGGTGCTCCCAAAATACGGGTTCAAAATATAATTTATCGGCAATGTCAAAATCGGTAGAAACTGTTTCGGGGTTACAGTTTACCATAATGGCTTCGTAGCCGGCTTCTTTAATAGCCAGCAGCCCATGCACACAGCAATAATCAAACTCAATGCCCTGGCCAATACGGTTGGGGCCGCTGCCCAATACTATAATTTTCTTTTTGGCAGATAATTTACTTTCGTTGCTCAGCAGGGTTGTGCCGCCGTTAACAGCTGGGGCGGTTTCAAAAGTGCTGTAGAAGTAGGGCGTTTTTGCTTCAAACTCTGCAGCACAAGTGTCCACCATTTTGTACACACGGGTAATGCCCAGGCTTTTTCTTTTCTCATAAAGGTCTTCGGCATTTTCTTCCTTCATGATACGGGTGATTTGCTCATCGCTAAAACCCAGGATTTTTGCTTGCTTCAGCAATTCTTCTGGCAGCGATTTTAAATCGTATTTAGCCAACTCTTTTTCGCAGGTACATATTTTTTGTATCTGATAAATAAACCATCGATCGATACCGGTGCTTTCGCAAATGCGTTTTACACTGGCACCTGCCATCAGGGCATCTTTTATACGAAAAATACGATCCCACTTAGGTGTTTTTATATATTCTATCAGGTCGTCGGCCTTCATCAGGCTTTGGCCATAATAACCCAGGCCCAGTGCATCATTCTCCAGGCTCTGACAGGCTTTTTGCACAGCCTCGGCAAAGCTGCGGCCAATACCCATTACCTCGCCCACGCTTTTCATTTGAAAGCCGAGTGTATCATTGGCGCCTTTAAACTTATCAAAATTCCAACGGGGTATTTTTACAATTACATAATCCAGCGCTGGCTCAAAATAGGCAGAAGTGCTTTGGGTAATTTGGTTTTTTAGTTCATCCAGGTTGTACCCGATGGCTAATTTAGCAGCAATTTTTGCAATGGGGTAGCCGGTAGCCTTACTGGCAAGTGCAGAGGAGCGGCTTACCCGGGGGTTAATTTCTACGGCAATAATTTGCTCGGTATGTGGCTCCATAGCAAACTGCACATTGCAACCCCCGGCAAAGTTGCCCAGGTTACGCATCATACGGATGGCGGTGTTACGCATATCCTGAAAAGCAGTGTCGCTCAGCGTCATGGCGGGTGCTACGGTAACACTATCGCCGGTATGTACGCCCATGGGGTCAAAATTTTCTACCGTACATATAATAGCTACATTATCTGCATTGTCTCTTAACAGCTCCAGCTCATACTCCTTCCAGCCCAGTACTGCTTTTTCTACCAGTACCTCGTGTATAGGGCTGGCGGTAAGGGCCCGGTTAAGGGCTTCATCCAGTTCGTCTTTTTTAAATACGATGCCACCACCGGTGCCACCCAAGGTAAAAGAGGGCCGCAATACCAGCGGAAAGCCAATTTCCTGGGCAAACTCTTTGCCTTCTAAAAAGCTGTTGGCTATACGGGCAGGGCATACATTAATGCCCATTTCTATCATCCATTTACGAAACTGCTCCCTGTCTTCGGCTTTGTCTATGGCTTTTATATCCACGCCTATCAGCCTTACCTGGTGTTTTTCCCAAATACCCAGTTCATCCACTTCCTTACAAAGGTTAAGGGCTGTTTGGCCACCCATGGTGGGCAATACGGCATCAATCTGGTTTTCTTGTAAAATTTGTTCGATGCTTTCTACTGTTAGGGGCAGCAGGTACACCCGGTCGGCCATCATAGGGTCCGTCATAATGGTGGCGGGGTTGCTGTTTATCAATATCACTTTTACGCCTTCCTCTCTCAGGCTACGGGCTGCCTGGGTGCCGGAGTAATCAAATTCGCATGCCTGGCCGATGATAATGGGGCCGCTGCCGATGATAAGTACTGATTGAATGGAATTGTCTTTTGGCATTTTGATGTTAAGAATGTTTCAAAATATGCCACGGAGTGTAATTTATTTTCCGAAGCGGCCAAAGGTAAAGAAAAATGAGTTGAATGATTTTCAATTTTTTAAAACATACAACAATTTTAATCAGAATAGCGATGAGTAGTTTTTGATGTTGGCTTTTACGATAGGATATAGCAAATGTTTACAAGTAAACAGCTTAGGCCGGTTGTAAAGCCATGGAGTTTGTATAATTTCAATCGTACATATTGCCAATAGATGCAGTGATATGTTAATTTAATGGATAAGTAAAACTAAACCTTATGCCCAGGCTACATTTAAAACAGGTATTTATCAACGGTCTTTCGCTTGCATTGCCCTTAAGCATTGTACTTTTTTTACTGTACAAGATAACAGAGCTGTTTAAAAAAGTAATAGGCCCGCTGGCAAAGCATTATGGGTTTGATCAGCTGTTTGGTGAGCTTACACTGCTGGTGCTGCTGTTGTTGTTTTTTTTGCTACTGGTAGTTGTATTGGGTGTTTTATTGCAGCTACGTTTTATGACTGCGTTTAAAAATAATGTAGAAGCGATAGCGCTAAAGTTTTTTCCATCGTTTAACCAGGTAAAAATGATGATGGCCGACCGGCTTAACAGGGAGCAGCTGGCCTCTGCCTGGAGGCCGATGGTGCTTTGGTTTGAAGATAGGTATAGCCCGGCTTTTTTAATTGAGGAAAAAAATGGTATGCTGGTGTTTTTTATTATTAAGGGTAATAGCTTCCAGGAAGGCGAAATAGTAGTGATACCTGCTGCAGGTGCCCGTTTTGCTGAAGTGGATGCGGTGGCTTTAAAAAAATGTGTAAAAAACTACGGGCAAGGATTACCCGATTTAATAAAAGCTCATTTGTTATAATCCATTTTTTGATTGAATACAAATGCATACAAGCAGCTATGCTTTGCCAGTGGTTTCGCTTTCGTCAACCACGGTAGTATCGGCCTGGCCTTGCAGCGATTCTTTATTTTGTACTTCAATATGCTGTACAAAAACGGCATAATTATCCGGAAAAATTTGACGGCCGCTGTGTTGGGCATATACCTTGGTAAAGCAGGCGCCAAAATACAGCGTCATGGCCGAAAAATACACCCACAGTAAAAGCAATACCAGGTAACCGGCCGCACCATAAGTACTGGCGGGATTGCTTTTACCCAGGTAAAACCCAATGCCTAATTTGGCTATCATAAATAAGCCGGCGGTAATAAAAGCGCCGGTTCTTACATCCTTCCACTGAATTTTTGCATCGGGCAAAAATTTAAATATCACCGCAAATAAAAACGAAATCACCATAAAAGTAATGAGCATATTTACGCCGTAGGTAAGCCAAAAAGATGCCTCCGGTAGCAGGATGAGCAGGCGCCGCATTAATATATCCAGGCCAGCATTTAGTACCAGCGATACCAGCAAAATAAAACCCAGGCCCAATATCATCGACAGGCTAAGCATGCGGTTTACTAAAAAACGCACCCATCCTTTACGGGGTTTGGCTTTTAATTGCCAGATGGTATTAATGGAGTCTTGTATTTCTGTAAAAACCCCTGTAGCCGTAAATAGCAATACAGCAAAGCTTAGGATAGAAGCTGTTTTGCCATGTTGAGAGTTGGCCGCATTTTTTATGATTGCTTGTATTTGCATGGCTGCATCTGCACCTACATAATTTTTTATCTGTCCAAATAAACTTCCTTCCACCGCTTCTCTGCCAAAAAAAATACCACTAATAGAAATTATAATCAGCAAGATGGGCGCTATAGAAAAAAGGGTGTAGTAAGATAATGCGGCACTCATACGGGGCACACTGTATTCAATAAATGTGTGTGCCGTTTTTGTGAGTATTTGCCACCAGTCTGTCAGGCGTTTCATTAGCAGTGGTTGTATAATTTGTTAAAGGTATATTGCCCTTAATATTTTAAAGCTACCACATTGCTGCAAATATTTGTTGCTGGTTTTTAAAAAACAACACCCGCCGGCAGGCGGGTGTTGTTAAAAGCTACGCTGCATTATGATTTTAGCGGTGCATGCATATCCCGGTATTTTTTTATCAAATCGTGGGATGCTTTTATTTCGTTATGCTGTGCCATAATCAGTTGTTTTGCGGCTATAGGTACAGCAGTATCGGTGGTTAGTGCCTCTTGGTATGCTTTTAAGGCAGCAGCTTCACCGGCTTCGCAAGCCTCTAATGCACTCAGGCGATCATTGCTGGCAAAGCTGCTTTTTACATCCATCCATACCCTGTAAATTTTGCCCATATTGGTGCTGCTATCAACCACAGTGCCGCTCAGGTTATTTACCTGTGCAGCTAAAGCGTTTTTAAAACCATTGCTTTGGTCAGATAATTTTCTGAAAGTGGTTTTTAGGTCTGCATCGGAAGCATCTAAATTAGCTGCCGCTTTATCGTAGCCTTTAATGCGGTCGTTGTTAATGAGGATGAGGTCTTTTAACACAATTACCAGTTGATCGTTTGTGGTTTTCATGAGTTTAAATTAATTGGTGATAAAATAATGATTGATTGCCAGCAATTGTGTTGCAATTAACAGGCCGGCAGCTCATCAGTTGATTATCAGCAAAGCAATAGTAAAGGGCTGTAGATATTATGCCTCATTCAATTAGCACTTGCCAACAGTGTGGCATTATTGCCACGGCAGGGCAATTAAAAAAGAGCAGCTACCCCGCTCTTATTAATTGATTTATTGGCCGGTAAATTTAACGGTGCGGATGCGGTCGGCTGGTTTTTTGTACAATTTGTCACCCGTTTTTACATTAAAGGCTTTGTGCCATTCATCCATATTTAAGGGTGCGCCAATGGCATTTTACTAGCAGTAGTTACTTGTTGATTTTTCAGGCAATACAAAACCGCTCTTACCTTTATAAACATATTCACTCAATAAAACAATGCGGTAGTATGAAACAATATCTTTTAGACAGTTTTGCCTTTAATGATTTTGCCAATAAAAAATTATTGCAAAAAATTTTACAGCTACCTGATAAAGCAGTGTGTATTCGTTTGTTTAGCCACCTCATCAATTCGCAGTATAAGTGGATGGCCCGTATACAGCAAAATGAGGCTGCACCTGGCATGAGTTGGTGGGATCCGGTATACGAACTGCATGAGCTGGAAAACGAATGGAACAAAAGCCTGCAACTGTGGGTGCAATTTATTGCAGGTAAAACCACCGGAGAGCTG
>JBDKJT010000085.1:0-7222 GCA_039796475.1 Bacteroidota bacterium
GCTTATACCGGCATGAACCGGTGTAAGGGAGATGTAATTGATATTTACTTTGTTGATAAAACTGTAAATAAAGTAAAATTCATCAACGATGTTGATGGTATCTTCTTCCCCATCAGGCAAATTCCTGAAGATCAAAAACTGCTAACTAAATTTAAGTGGCTGGATAGTCGTCGCCCAAAAAATAAGCTGGAGTTGTTTGAATAATTTCTTCGCACAATTTATTATTACTTTAACGCAGCAATAGCATTTCTTTATGCAGCCCGGCATAATTTTAGTTTACAAAAGTTTTACTACCAAATACAATGGATAGTTATTTTGTTACCGTTATTACGCTTTAAAAAATCTAAACCAACACTATACATGAAACAAGTTTTTTTTGCTGGCTGCATGGCGCTGGCTTCTTTATCTGCATCTGCACAATCCTACAGCAAAGCATTGGGCTTACGCCTTGGGCCTAATTCCGCAGCAGTAACGGCGGGCTTTACAGGCAAATATTTTTTAAACGAACGCACCGCTGTAGAAGGTATTATAGGCATTAATGATGGGCTGGGTATTTGTGCATTGTATCAAATTCATTTTCCGATAGCAGCTGTAAATAACCTGCAATGGTTTGCCGGCCCCGGGGCTTATGTAGCTTTTAGAAACAGTACTACCATGGTAGGTGCCGCAGGTATTGTGGGGCTGGATTATAAGTTTGAAGAGCTACCCATTAATCTTACCCTTGATTGGAAACCAGAGTTAAACCTACTATCAAAAATAGCGTTTGAGTCTTCTGGCCTGGGCCTCTCGGTAAGGTATACCTTTTAAAAAAAATTGTGCCCGTTTACTGTACCCCATCATAACAAAAACATTCCTGCAGCCCGGGAATGTTTTTTATTTTTAGTACATGAAAATTTTTTCGGCGGCGCAAATAAAACAGTGGGATGAGTATACCATTCAACACGAGCCCGTTACTTCAATACTACTAATGGAAAGGGCTGCCGCTGCATGTTGCCATTGGCTGCTGCAGCACTACCAGCAACAACAATTTATTGTTATTTGCGGCAGCGGCAATAATGGTGGCGATGGACTTGCCATAGCGAGGCTACTAGCCGGGCAGCGCAAAAAGGTGATGGTATACCAGCTGGCTGCAACCAACTATAGCCCCGATTGTGCAGCAAACATTCAAGCGCTCGAAAAGGCAGGCATTCCGCTTCACCTGCTAAACAGCGAAACAGATTTTCCGGTTATAGATACACAAAGCCTGGTGATAGACGCTTTGTTTGGTATAGGCTTAAATAAACCGGTGCAAGGGCTGGCTGCTTTACTCATCAACCATCTTAACCGTACGGCCGCCAATATTATCAGCATCGATTTACCCAGCGGGCTTTTTGCCGACCAACCCTCGGCCGGCAATACAATCATACAAGCCCGTCACACCCTTACTTTTGAGTGTTACAAGCTCGCCATGTTATTACCCGAAAATCAATCCTGCTGCGGCAAAATAGTTTTACTAAATATTGGGCTGCACCCAGGCTACTATCAACAAACAGCCACAGCATACCATATTTTTACGCTGCAGCAAGCTCAGGCAATATACAAGCCAAGAAATGCCTTTGCACATAAATATCATTTTGGCCACGCCCTGCTATATGCCGGAAGCACTCCAATGCTGGGTGCGGCTATTTTAGCAGCTCGTGCCTGTATCAAAAGCGGCGCAGGCCTGGTAACAGTACACACCCATGCCAACAACTCATTTGCCATACAATTAGCATTGCCAGAAGCAATGGTGAGTACACAAGATGATACTGTACTGCTTACGGCTAAAAAAGCAGCCATAGGCTTTGGCCCTGGCTTACTGGCCAACCCCAGCAACAGCCAACCGTTGCAGCAATTATTAATGCAGTGGAAAGGGCCGCTGGTAATTGATGCTACTGGCTTGCAATTATTATCAAGCATGCTGCCCATACTGAGTAATAAACCTGGGACGCCTGCTGTGCTAACACCGCATACCGGCGAGTTTGAAAAACTTTTTGGCCAATCGGCCAACGATTTTGAATCAATTAAACTGGCACTTGAAAAAGCGGCTACCCATCATTGTTACATACTACTTAAAGGCAGGTATAGCTTTACCGCATGCCCCGATGGCAAAGGATACTTTAATCATACCGGCAATAGTGGTATGGCTACCGCAGGTAGTGGCGATGTACTCACTGGTATCATCACCGGTTTGCTGGCGCAAGGGTACCCACCTGCCGGGGCTTGTACATTGGGCGCATGGCTGCACGGCGCTGCAGGTGATACAGCCGCTGCCGAACAATCAGCCGAAGCTATGCTGGCTAGTGATATCATCAATTGCCTGGGCAAAGCCTATCAACAAATCAACTTAACACTATAGCCTTGTTTTTGTAATTTGCTTATATAAATTTTTAATCAATTTTATGGATACGATACATGCAATCAAACAATTTGAAATAAAAGATAAACTGGTATTTACTACCACACATGGAGTATTACCCATAGCCCATATTACTACCGAACATGCCGAAGCTACCATAAGCTTGTATGGTGCACAACTGCTGAGTTATATACCATGCCACCAGCAAGATGTATTATGGATGAGTAAGCAATCTTTTTTTGAGACAGGCAAAGCCATCAGGGGTGGTATACCTGTATGCTTTCCCTGGTTTGGGCCTCACCTTACAGATAAAACAAAACCCCAACATGGATTTGCACGGCTGCTGCAATGGCAGGTACAAGGTGCAGCAGCACTAACAACTGGCGCTGTAAAACTAACGCTGCTTTTAGAGCCTTCCGATTATACAAAAGCATTATGGCCTTATGAATTTAAAGCACAGGTTGATTTTACAATTGGAGATACCGCCGATATTGCACTAACAGTTACCAATACCGGGCAACAAGATTTTGAATACTCCAATGCACTGCATACCTATTTTAACATTGGGCACATCAATAATATTGCAGTTACTGGATTAGAAAAAACAATCTATTATAATGCCTTTGAAACTACAGAGCAGGAGCAACCTGCACAACCACTTCGTTTTTTAACCGAAACAAACCGGCGTTATATACAACATACCCAAAACTGTGTAATACAGGATGAGCTGCTGCAACGCAATATTTGTGTAAGCAAAACCGGCAGCCTTGTTACCATTGTTTGGAATCCTTGTGAAGCTACAGCAGCCACCATGTTAGATATACATCCTGGCGGATATAAACATTTTGTATGTATAGAGCCTGCCAATGCCTACCCCGGTATTGATATGGTACAGCTTCAACCGGGGCAAAGCCATACATTAAGCACCGGCATTGCACTTTGCTAGTCTTATTATAAATGCATTATTTGATCGGTTGCCGGCTGGTTTAAAAAAGATTCATCAGTATCTTTAAGCAAACCTGCCGCCGATGATTCATCCAAAAAACAGCTCCTCCACCACTACCCTGCAAAAAGCGTTAGGACCCTTAATGCTTTGGGGGCTTGGGGTGGGATATGTTATCAGTGGCATGTACTTCGGGTGGAACCTGGGCCTGCCACAGGGCGGCACATTGGGCCTGGCCATTGCCACATTTTTTATCATCCTGCTTTACATCACTTTTACTTTTTCGTATACCGAGCTGGCCTGCGCTATACCCAAGGCTGGTGGTGTATTTGATTATGCAGGCAGGGCAATGGGTACACATGCAGGCTTTATTGCCGGCATGGCACAAATAATTGAATTTGTATTTGCCCCGCCTGCTATCGCAGCGGCCATCGGGGCTTACTTTCATATTTTTTTGCCCCAATTTTCTGTTACCAGCATCGCTATCGTCGCCTACTTGCTATTTACAGCATTAAATATGTATGGCGTAAAAGCTTCCGCTATTTTCGAGTTGGTTATTACTGCCTTTGCCGTGTTTGAGCTATTGCTTTTTTGTGGCATTGCAATACCGCATTTTAAATGGGTTAATATTACCAGCAATGCTTTTCCATATGGATGGAAAGGTGTGTGGGCCGCCACCCCTTTTGCTATTTGGTTTTTTTTAGGGCTTGAGGGGGTAGCCAATGTAGCCGAAGAAACCATCAATCCGCAAAAAAATATTTTAAAGGGGTTTGGGGCAGCATTAGTTACGCTTGTTATTTTATGTATTCTGGTATTCCTATCGGCCATAGGCGTGGGTGGTTGGGAAAAAATCGTATACCCTGCACCGGGGGCAGCTGCTTCAGACTCACCGTTGCCGCTGGCCTTATCTCAAATTACCGGTAGCAGCGGGTGGCTTTACCACCTGCTTATTACCATTGGCCTGCTGGGTTTGGTAGCTTCTTTTAATGGATTAATACTGGCCGCAAGCAGGGCCACTTTTGAGTTTGGCAGGGCCGGATGCATCCCATCCATATTTGGCCATATCCATCCTCGTTTTAAAACGCCGGTAAATGCCTTGCTGATAAATATGTGTATTGGCATGCTGGCGTTGTTATCTGGCAAAACGGGCGACATAATTATCATTGCTTGTTTTGGCGCAATTGTTTTATACATTTTTGCTATGCTGAGTGTACTGGTTTTAAGAAAAAAAGAGCCGGCATTGCACAGGCCTTTTCTTACACCGCTTTACCCATACTTTCCCATCATTGCTTTGCTGATAGCAATATGTTCGCTGCTGGCGATGATTACCCTTTACACCTGGCTGGCCACTGTATTCGGCGGCATACTGGCGGTAGCTTATATTTGGTTTCAATTATTTGTAAAACAATCATCCAATGCAAACAACAGCACCCAACACTAAAAAGCTGCTGCAGCAGCTTACCGAACAAAATACAGAAAAAGTAAAACTGGCCGTAACAGATATTGATGGCATCCTGCGTGGCAAAATGGTGAGCTTTGAAAAATTTGTTTCGATGATAGACAAGGGCTTTGGTTTTTGTAATGTAATATTTGGCTGGGATGCAGCTGATGTTGCCTATGATAATGTACAATATACAGGCTGGCACACCGGCTATCCGGATGCCACCGCTGCAATAGACCTTAGCAGTTTCAGGCAAATACCCTGGGAAGACAACATTCCATTCTTCCTGGCCGATTTTAAAGATGCTGCCAATAAAGCGTTGCCTGTTTGCCCCCGCTCACTATTAAAAAAAATTATCGGGCAAGCATCAGCTGCAGGTTTTGCACCTGTATTTTCACAAGAGTTTGAATGGTTTAATATTAAAGACAATACCAACGAATTATACCAACAACAATTTAGCAATACACAGCCTTTAACCCACGGCATGTTTGGCTACTCACTGCTAAGGGCAGCCGAAAACAACGCATACTTTCAGCAATTATTTAACGACCTTAAAAAAATGGGCATTCCGCTGGAAGGCCTGCATACAGAAACAGGGCCGGGTGTGTACGAGGCTGCCATTACTTACGCCGGCATACTAGAAGCTGCCGACCGGGCAGTACTGTTTAAAAGCAGTGTAAAACAAATAGCGAGACAACATGGTATCATTGCTTGCTTTATGGCAAAGTTTAACGAAAACCTGCCGGGCTGCAGTGGTCATGTACACCAAAGCTTATGGGATGCTGCAGGCAAACAAAATTTGTTTTATGATAAAAAATCAAAAAAAGGTATCAGTAAGCTGATGGAAAGCTATATGGCTGGTCAGCTATTGTGTTTGCCACAACTATTACCAATGCTTGCCCCTACGGTAAACAGCTATAAGCGATTGGTGGAAGGCGCCTGGGCACCCACTACTTTAACCTGGGGTATCGATAACCGTACTACCGCACTAAGGGCATTACCCGGCAGCAGTACCGCCACCCGGTTAGAAACCCGGGTAGTGGGCAGCGACAGCAACCCTTACCTGGCCATGGCAGCTTGCCTGGCAAGCGGGCTGTATGGTATTAAAAACAAGCTGGCATTAAAAATTCCGGCTACTGCCGGCAACGGGTATGCCGATACAAAAAATGGCGTACTACCCAAAAACCTGTGGGAGGCAACACAAATAATGAAAACATCTGCCCTGGCTAAAGAATTATTAGGCGATGCTTTTGTAAACCATTTTACTGCCACCCGGGAATGGGAATGGCGACAGTTTATGAAAGCGGTTACCAATTGGGAGCTAAAACGATATCTCGAAATAATTTAAATGCATCCATCATTTTTTATTACAAATAACATGACAGACTTTAGCATCATCCGGCAATACAACTTTCCCACCATTATTCGTTTTGGCGCAGGTGCAGTAAACGAACTGCCGGCACACCTGCTTACCAATAATATCAACAATGTGCTAATTGTTACTGACCCTGTTGTAAGCAACCTTGATTTTTTTAGTGCCGTATTACAACAACTGTCGGACCATCATATTAAAGCAACCGTATTTTCAAACATACATAAAAACCCGGTAAAAACAGATGTTTTAAATGGCAAAGCCATATACCAGCAGCAGCAATGCCATTGTATAATTGGCATAGGCGGCGGGGCCGCTATGGATGTGGCTAGGGCTGTAGCATTAAGCATCAACCATGATCGTGACCTGTTTGATTATGACGACCTGATTGGTGGAGATAAATATGTAACAGAAACTGTTCCTTATTTTATCACCATACCTACCACCAGCGGCACTGGCAGTGAAGTGGGCCGCAGCGCAATTATTGCCGATGACGACACTCACCAAAAAAGGATTTTGTTTTCGCCAAAACTGCTGGCGAAAATTGTATTTGCAGATCCGCTGCTTACCATGCAACTGCCCCCATTTATTACGGCTGCAACGGGCATGGATGCCCTCACTCACAATATGGAGGCTTTTATAGCCAAAGGGTTTCATCCAATGGCAGAGGGTATTGCGCTGGAAGCGATTCGCCTCATCAACCAATCTATTGTAAGTGCTACGCTGCAGCCCACCTTGCAAAGCAGGAGCAATATGATGATTGCATCACTCATGGGCGCTGTGGCTTTTCAAAAAGGATTGGGCATTGTACATTCGCTGGCTCACCCGCTCTCCTCTTTACTAGATACACACCATGGCCTGGCCAATGCGGTTAACCTGCCCTATGGCATGCGTTTTAACGCACCTGGCCTTGAGGAAGCGTTTAAAAGAATTGCCATTGCAATGGAACTACCAGTACAAACAGGCGAAGCAGTGATAGATCACCTGTTTGCATTAAATAAACAATTAGGCTTACCAAGCAGGCTTGGCGAAATAGGGGTAACCGAACATCATATAGAGACACTGGCCGACCTTGCCCTGGCAGACTTT
>JBDKJT010000086.1:0-4397 GCA_039796475.1 Bacteroidota bacterium
TAACCTTGAGTAAATTACATCATAACTGTAATCATTGGCCACCGCCGTCATGTAAGAGGTATTGCAGTGCAAGGCTTCTGCAGGCAATGCATCCCGGTTTATATAAAATCTGCCGCTAAACTCAGCCGCTAAATGTTGTGCATCTGCCGCACTACCGCCATTGCCACAAAACAGTACTTTATTGCCGCTTTTAAAAGCGCTAACAATACTATCAACACAGTTGGCAACGCTTGCTAACAATGGGGCATCGCTTAGCATTTGTTGCTTAACGGATATTGATTGAGCAATGAGTTGATTGATTACCTGGTTCAATACTTTTTATTTAATGCTTATAAATTACCAGCCTGGGGTGTTTGGCAGCATTACCGCTAAAACTGGATTGGTACTGCCTGATATTATAATATTGCTCGGTAGCTAGCTTAATGATAAAACCATAATTACCATTCGCAACCATATCTTTAAAAAGCTGGGTAATTAGCACGCCGTTTACATCTTCAAAAGACGAAGTGCTTTGCGGTATGATAGCCTGGTTGGCCGTTGTTACCGGGGGCTGGTTATTCCAGTTAATAGTAGCAGCCGACCAATCGGAGGTAATTCTTTGAATAACGCAGGCATTATTACTGCCAAATTGGGCATCTACCTGGTTACCTACCGGCGGCGGTGCTTCTACCGAGTACATATATAGTTTTACACTGTCTATTACCGCATTTTGAGGCAAACTGCTTAAATCAAACTTTAAGCAAATACGGCCATATACGGCCGAACCCACCGTCCAGGCACCGGCCCAAAAAAATGGGCCACCAACAGATGTAATAGTTGGATTGTGACTATCTAAAAAAACCTCGGTGGGGTTATTGGAAGGATTGATTGTAATTGGGCCGCATCCTCCCCAGGTGGGTACTCCATTGCACATGGTTAATACCGATCCATTGCTGCCGGCTGTAATATTAACCCATCTAACGCCATCCCAATATTGCATATCACCTGCTGCAGCGCCTTTTTGTTCAATCGCTTTCCAGCGAAATCCATCCCAATAATAATAACCCGGGGTAACATTAATTGGATAAACACCTGAGGTGGCAGTATTGTACACAATAATACCTGTTGCAGGATTTATTACTGGTAACGATGAAGTGGTAGAATCGAGTGCTAACCTGGTGGGTAAAAAACCTTTGTTCTGGCTTTTTAACTCAAGTATGGCGGAGGAATCTGGCGTATCGGTGCCGATGCCTATGGATTGGCTATAACAACAATTGATAGTGATCAAAAAACTATAAAGTGTAATAATTTTTTTCATGCAGACGATTTATTGAAAGGTGATGCTGTTGAGGGTGTAAACGTTTATATAACCCAACTGGTTAACCCATATTTTGTAAAACTATAATTCTTTACCTTACCTCCAAAACTAAGTAAGGTTTCTGCAACGGCATACCTGCTATTACCCGGGCAATAAAATATCATAAAACCGCCGCCGCCGGCACCACTAATTTTACCACCGGTGGCACCTGCTTTTTTTGCAGCATCATACAACAACTCAATATTATTATTGCTGATGTTTTCTGCCATCATTCGTTTTTGCTGAAAACCAAAATCCAGTATATCGCCAAATGCTGCCAGCTTTCCTTTTAGCAGTGCTTCCTTCATCATCCTCGATTGCTCTTTTAGCTGGTGCATGGCTTCTATGCTCTTTTCGTTTTTATTATGAACGTTTTTTACCTGCTCTTTAATAATAGATGCACTTTCTCTTGAAGTGGCGGTAAAATATAGTACCAGGTTATTTTCCAGCTCATGCATATACTCTGGCCGTATGCGTAATGGATTTACAATTACTTTATCATTGTCGTAAAATTCCATAAAATTTACACCGCCAAAAGTGGCTGCATATTGATCTTGCTTACCGCCGGCCAGTTTAAGGTCTTCCCGTTCTATACTATAGGCCAAATGGGCAATATCATAGTCGCCCAGTGGCAACTTAAGCCATTCAGCAAAAGCACCCAGCACTGCCACCACCAGGGTAGAGGAGGTGCCCAGGCCAGAGCCTGCAGGGGCATCTACATAAGTACTTAACCTAAACCCTGTTTTGATATTGCCATACTCATTTTGAACCCTGTTGTACACCCCTTTTAACAAATCGAGTGTACCATCAATGGGCAACTGCGGAGCAAAATCAAACTGCTGAATTTCCTTCCTGTCCAGCGCTTCCAGTATAATGCAGGGCTCGGCAAGTGGCTGGATGCTGGCATTGGCAGATAATGAAATGGTTGCATTAAGGATGGCACCGCCATATACATCACTATAAGGACTAACATCTGTGCCACCACCGGCCAGGCCTATACGCAGGGGAGCTTTGCTTCTATAGATCATTCATCAGGTTTACACGGCAATTTAATTTAAATCGGCCACTTGAAAAATGGTGGAGGTCATTTTACTCCAGCTGTATTTTGTTTTTTCTTGTACCAGCTGCGGCAAAAAGCTGAGAGCGCCGGTTTTAAAAAACTGTTTTATTTTATTGGCAATATCAGCAGCCACGGGCTCGGCTATCAACCCTACTTTACCATCGGGCACCAAGGCAGGCAAGCCGCCTACATTGGTTACAATCATGGGCACCTCAAAATGATAGGCGAGTGGAGTAACACCGCTTTGGGTAGCACTACGGTAAGGCTGTACTACCACATCTGCAGCGCATAAATAATGCTTTACTTCGCTATCGGGTATAAAATCGGTTTTTAATATTAGTTGCTGCTGTATACCCAGTTTGGCAATTTGCTCGTCGTAAGCTTTGCGATCTTCATAAAATTCGCCTGCTACCAACAGTTTAAAATTGGTATAGTTTTCTGCCTGCAATATTTTAATGGCATCCAATAAAATATCCAACCCTTTGTACCTGCGGATAAAGCCAAAAAACAATACAATATTTTCATCTGCTGCAATGCCTAATTTTTGCCGGGCAACTGTTTGGCTGATTTTTTCTCCAAAATTATCATACAGGGGATGGGCTACCAATTGTGCTGGCTTGCCGGGTGCAAAAAGAGGCAAATCTGCCAATACTTTTTCGCTCATGCTGATAAACGCATCTACGGGTTTTACAAAGTATCGGGTAAAAGGAACATCACCGGGCCGTTTTTCATGCGGTATAATATTATCTGCAATACATACCACTTTTGTATGCTTATTCTTTTTTACCATTCTTAAAATTGTACCAAGGCATGGCCCCATAAATGGTAACCAATACCTTACCACGATGATATCTGGACGAAGCTTTTTTAATTGATTGCCTATACTAATCCAGTTGATTGGATTAACAGAATTGATGCACACTTTTATATTGAGATCGGCAGGCGCAGGCTCGGTAGAATATTGCGTAGTGCCGGGAAATAAAAACCCCGGGTATTGTAGTGAAAATGTGTAAATGCTTACCTGGTGCCCCTCCTGCATAAACTGCCTGGCCAGTCTTTCGTTATAGGATGCCAGCCCTCCCCGTAACGGATGCGCCGGGCCAATGATGATAACAGATTTTTGCTCACTCACGGTGTACACTAATAATGGTTTTAAAAGGTTGGTGATGCAGGCTTTTTTAAAAGCCCTCATGTACTATGATAGCCCAACCTTTTTTTCTATCAGGTAAAAATTACGGTCAGATGAATTTCTGGCAATCAACTCTCCTAAAAAGCCTGCTAAAAAAAGCTGTGTACCTATTACCAGCGATATAAGGCCGATGTAAAACAAGGGCCGGTCGGTCATATTAAACTTTAGGAAAAATATTTTTTGTACAAATAAAAATATCCAGATACAAAAGCCCACAAAAAACACGATACTGCCCCACAAACCAAAAATATGCATAGGCCGCTTGCCAAACTTGCCCATAAACATGATAGAAAATAAATCGAGAAAACCGTTTACAAAACGGTTCCATCCAAATTTAGATTCACCATATTTTCTTGCCCGGTGCTCCACAACCTTTTCGCCTATTTTTTTAAATCCACTCCACTTGGCCAGCAAGGGTATATAGCGGTGCATTTCGCCATATACTTCAATACTTTTTATCACTTTGTTTTTGTAGGCTTTTAATCCACAGTTAAAGTCATGCAGTTTAATACCCGACACTTTACTGGCAGTGCTGTTAAACAATTTGGAGGGCAGGTTTTTGGTAAGTGCATTATCGTAGCGCTTTTTTTTCCAGCCGCTTACCAGGTCGTATCCTTCTTCTACAATCATTTTACGCAGTTCCGGAATTTCGTCAGGGCTGTCTTGCATATCTGCATCCATGGTAATCACTACATCACCTTTTGCTGCTTTAAATCCCTCATTAAGGGCAGCACTTTTACCATAGTTACGCTGAAACTTTATTCCCCGGATATGATTGTTTTGTTGGGCCAGGTTTTCTATCACCTGCCAGG
>JBDKJT010000087.1:0-6580 GCA_039796475.1 Bacteroidota bacterium
GCTGAGTATGGTGTGGCCGGCCATCCAGATTTTAAAAACCGTGGCAGCAAAGCTGCTGACTATGCTGAGTTTGTAACCAACGAACTGTATGCCTATGCAAAAAAAATGTGCGGAGTACAAAAATTTAAAACTGTAGCCATTGCAGGCATGTCGCAAGGTGGTTTATCAGCATTGGATATTGCGTGGAATAATGCCAGTAAAATTAACAAGGCAGGCATATTCTCTGGTTCATTTTGGTGGCGGGATAAAGATATTACCGACAGCACGTACAGTAACGATAAAAACCGCATACTACTCAGCACTATTCGTTCATCCAAAAAAAGGCCCAACCTGCAATACTGGTTTTATGCTGGCGATAATGAGGAAACAAGTGACAGGGATATTGATGGCATAACAGATATGGTAGATGACACCCGTGATGTGATACAATTACTCGGCACCAAAAGCAGTGTAGGCCCTGGAGACATTACCTATAAAGAGATAGCTGGTGGCAAACATGATTACGTGTATTGGAGCAGGGCAGTTCCAGCATTTTTAGTTTGGGCATTTCCAAATTAAAACAACCTCATCCTAACTGATGCCATAGTGCACAAAAAAAGGGAATAGTTTTACTATCCCCTTTTTTATTTATCAACCCTCATCAATCATTATTTATCAACTACCCCGCCTGGCTACGGTGCTGGCCCCACTGCTATGCAGGTCTCTTATCACACAACTGCCTTTATAAAAAATATCGCTGGCGCCACTTGCATGCACACTTAACTCTTTATTTACAGTAATATTAATATCCGATGCGCCAGAGGCTTTTGCATTGCAATTTTCTGCCACCAGCTCATACGCTTTTACATCGCTGGCGCCACTGGATTGTATGTTTACCAAGCCGGCTGTGCCGTTAATCCGGGCATCACTGGCACCGCTTAATTCAATATCCAGCTTATCTACTTTTACTGCACCTTTAAAATCACTGGCACCACTGCACTCGATACTTAAAGCCGGTACGGCAATTATACCTGTTACTACAACATCGCATGCACCAGAAGCGGTTAATTTTTCAAGCGTTTTAAAGGATACATACGCTTTTAGTTTTCGGTTTTTCCAATTGGCCGAACGGTTATAGTCGTAATAAATTTTAAGTGTATTACCATCTATCTCCGTTTTAATATTATCCCTGTACTCAGGCTCGGCAGCACTTACCGCAACAGACTCGGTTTCGTACTGGGAGAGATATAAATCTATACCACCCGAAATTTTAATTGCAGTAAAACTGCCATTTATATTTCTTGCAACGGCATTGGCATCATTGATAATGGTTTTTTGCGCTGCCGCAACCCACGATACCAACAATAATGTGTATGTAACAAACAATCGTTTCATAGTAGTTTATTTTAAAAATAAATTAAGACTTTTTTACCATACCGCCACTGCTTACATTTAAATCGCTTAACACCGCTGCACCTTTATACTTAATACCCCCACCACTGCTAGCTTTGGCCTCCAACTCTTTATTTACAGAAACTCTGGCATCTGCACCACTGCTGGCTTTGGCGGCACAATATTCCGTCAGCAGTTCAAACCCTTTAAAAATTGCGCCACTGCTTACGTCTACCGACAAACGATCTGCCTTGCCGGTAATTATAATTTCGGACCCACTATCCTGGCTGGCAAATAATTTTTCTACTGCTACCTCACCCTCAAATGCACTGCCGCTTGAAAAATCTAACGATAAAGAGGCTAACTTTAAAACACTTTTGGCATGTACACTTGCGCCGGATGAACCATGAAGTTTTTCTAGTGTTTTAAACGACACATAGGCCTTTAAACTTCTTCTTTCGTTTTTCCAGCTTACGCCATTATTGTCGTAATAAATTTTTAGCACCCCATTTTCAACCACCGTTTTTAACCGCTCCAGGTGCTTTGCTTCGGAAGCACTTACTGCTACAGACTCTTCGGTGCCCTGTGTAATAAATAAATTGATTCCGGAAGAAACCTTAATGGCAGAAAAACTTGCCTGCAGGCTACGCTTTTGTGCATTGGCATCATTGATAATAGTTTCTTGCGCTACAACGTGAAAGCTGGCTAAGGTAAAAAAGGCGATCAAAAAATTTTTCATGGTGATGTTTTTTTGTGTTTTTAACATTGACAAAAACACAATGTTGATTGTTTAAAAAATAAAAAATTGATTCATGGCTATACTCGTACTTGATACGTTAGTGCAAAGGAATTGTTACAGAAATTTGGAAAATAATTTTAAACAACCATACCTTTGTGCAACAAACGTTCTTTTTTAACACTACTGAATTTCCGGGGTGCCCATTATACAGGGCTGAGATTACACCCGATAACCTGATCAGGCTAATACCTGCGTAGGGAGAAATGATGCCACATGGTGCACCGTGTGCAAATTTAAGGGCTCTAACACTTCAGCTCCGGATTTCAGCAAAAACCAATGTAATGAAACAGTTACTTACAGGCATTTTGCTTTGGAGTACCCTAAACCCAATAGCCGCACAATCTAACATAAAGTTTAATGATACCACCTATCTTAAACCGGTAGAAATATTAGCCGTAAGAGCGGCAGATAAAGCACCTTTTGCAAAAACAACCATCAGGCAAGCTGATTTTGAAAAAAACAACCTTGGCCAGGATATCCCTTTTTTATTAAACCAAACTCCATCGGTGGTAGTGAATGCAGATGCCGGTAATGGCGTGGGTTATACCGGTATCCGTATACGAGGTACAGATGCTACCCGTATAAACCTTACCTTAAACGGCATACCCTATAATGATGCGGAAAGCCAGGGCACTTTTTTAGTAAACCTGCCCGATTTTGCCTCATCGGCCAATAGCATCCAGGTACAACGGGGTGTGGGCACCAGCACCAATGGAGCAGGTGCATTTGGCAGCACCATCAATATTGCCACCAACGATATTCAAAAAGATTTTTATGCCGAATTAAACAATAGTTATGGCTCGTTTAATACCTTAAAAAACACCATTAAGTTTGGTACAGGTATGCTTAAAAATCATTTTACAATTGATGGCAGGCTAAGCCGTATTAGCAGTGACGGTTATATAGACAGGGCCAGCAGCAACCTGCGTGCCTACTATGTAAGTGCGGCATGGCTGGATAGCAAAAACTCGTTAAGATTAAATATTTTTTCGGGCAAAGAAAAAACCTACCAGGCATGGAATGGTGTGCCCGAAAACTTGTTAAACAGCAACCGAACTTATAATTCGGCCGGCACCGAAAAAGAAGGCTCACCATACGATAATGAAACAGATAATTACCTGCAAACACATTACCAGCTATTTTACAATCACCAATTTAACCCCTATTGGAAAGCCAACTTGTCTTTATTTTTAACTACCGGCCAAGGCTATTACGAGCAATACAAAGCACAGCAATCGCTGGGTGATTATGGATTACCCGATTATACTCATGGTGGTAGTACCATTACCGAAACGGATTTGGTGAGACAGTTGTGGCTGGATAATAATTTTTATGGCAGTATTTTTTCTGCACAGTATCAAAAAAATAATACACAGCTTACTATTGGTGGTGGCATTAATAAATACGATGGCAATCATTTTGGCAAAATTACCTGGGCACAACAACAGGCTGCAGTACCAGCCGGGCACCAATGGTACAATTTGGATGCTTTTAAAACAGACATCAATATTTTTACCAAATGGACACAACAATTGGGCAAGCACTGGCAAAGCTTTGCCGATGTACAATTAAGAGCAGTACAGTACGATATTAATGGTTTTAGAAAAAACCCCGATCTTAAAACAGACAATCACTATACATTTTTTAATCCTAAACTGGGTATTACTTATACCAAAAACAACTGGCAAGCTTATTTATCCTATGCCATAGCTGCCAAAGAACCTAACCGGGATGATTTTGAAAACGGCACTACAACACCTAAGCCTGAAACATTACATGATATAGAAGCTGGAATTGAAAAACGAAACGCCAGTTATAGCATTGTTGCTAATTTATATTATATGCGTTATAAAGATCAGTTAGTACTGGTTGGAAATATTAATGATGTAGGAGCATACACCCGTACCAATGTACCCAACAGCTACAGGGTGGGTATTGAATTACAGGGCGCTGTTAAACTATCAAATTACCTTAATGCTTCGGCTAATATTACTTTTAGCCAAAGTAAAATCAAGCATTTTACAGAGCGTATAGATGATTACGACAATGGCGGCACTAAAGATATTTTTTATAAGAGCACCCCTATTTCATTTTCTCCGGCAGTAATAAGTGCAGCTACCATTAACATTTTGCCATTCAATCATGCAATGCTTAGCTTGGTATCCAAATATATAAGCCGGCAGTATATGGATAATACAGGCAATAAAAACCGCAGCCTTGCAGCCTACTATGTACAGGATATCAGGTTAAGTTATGATTTAGTGAATACCATTGGCAAAAATGCCAGTTTTATTGTACAGCTTAACAATGTATTCAATAAAAAATACAGCCCCAACGGTTATACTTTTAGCTATGTGTATGGCGGCGTTGTTACAGAAAATTTTTATTTTCCGATGGCTACCTTTAACTGTATGGCTGGTATAAATATCCGGTTTTAATTGGCTTTATTGCTACTGTATTTAAGACAGCCCACTGCATCAATAACTACGCTATTCAATACAAAAGTAAAGCGGTTATCCAATGGATGGATAACCGCTTTACTTTAACTAACTTATACCAGCCGGCAGATTATACTTTAAATGTTTCACGCCAGTTAAGCATACCACCCACCAGGTTTTTTACATTTTTAAAACCCATTGTTTCTAATATCATGCAAGCCTGGCCGCTTCGGTTGCCGCTGCGGCAGTAAACAACAATTTCGTCTTCCTTCATATCCTCAATATCCTCTACCTGCATTACTTGTACTTTACCCAAGGGCAGCAATACACCCCCAATATTAAATTCGGCATTTTCGTGTGGCTCTCTCACATCTACAATATTTATTTGTTCGCCAGCATCTATTCTTGCTTTTAATTCTTCAGCGGTAATCGTATTCATTTTTATTTATTTTAAGGTTGATTGGTTTGTGTACTGTCGTTTAGTTTTATCATTACCGGCGATAGCCAAATATCCATCACCATGCCCTGTTTTATATACATCAGTTTATTTTCTTCATTCAGGTGAGCCGGGTTTTGCTTGATGATATAGGCGTTCATTGTATCTTTTACAGATGCATCTGCAACAAGTGTTACCAATACGCCCAGGCTATCTAAGGTAGCTTTAGCTTCGCCATAAGTCATGCCAATTACATCTGGCACCAGCAGGTTATCTTCTTTTAATCCTCCACCCACAATTAATGAAATACGGCTACCCCACTGCACTTTAGCACCGGGCAAAATTTTATTACCATTGTATTGCTGCTCTATAACAGAGCCTTTCATAAAATCGGGCCTAAAAATGGTATCCCCCAGTTTTAAGTGGTTTCGTTCCAGCAAATCGAGTGCATAGGTAAGCGTTTTACCCTCCAGCGATGGCATGGTGATCATGGGTGGAGTGTACCTGTTTACGGTTAAAAATACAGTTCGGTTTATTTTAACCGTAGCATCCGGATCGGGCAATTGCTTAATAACCGTACCTTTTTTTACGGTATCGCTGTAAACAGAATCTTGTATAATCACTTCAAACCCTTTACTCTCCAGCAATTTTACCGCAGCTTCAGTTTGCTGACCAGTTACCGCAGGCACGGTAAGGTATTCGCCATGCTTGGTTATCCAGCCCAGCAATTGCAATATTAAAAATACAATGAGCAAGCCCAGCCCCAAAGCAGCTAAAAGATTAACCCAAAACGGACGATC
Source organism: Bacteroidota bacterium (assembly GCA_039796475.1). Classification (GTDB taxonomy): domain Bacteria; phylum Bacteroidota; class Bacteroidia; order Chitinophagales; family Chitinophagaceae; genus Ferruginibacter. Next base: position 5,845 of record JBDKJT010000087.1, read on the forward strand.
TGTTATAAACTTAAACATGCGGTATGTGGTTATATGGTTGAAGGCATAAAAACTAACGGGTGAGGTTAGCGTTTAAATCACCTTACTCAAAACATTCTTCAATTAATGCGGTATAAAAATCTGTAAGCGTCCACCCCATGGCCCTTACCTGCTGTGGCACAATGCTTGCCTCGCTTTGCCCAGGCACCGTATTTATTTCCAGCATATAAGGTTTGCCTGCAGTTTCGTTGTATATAAAATCAATTCGTACAACGCCGCTGCAGTTAAATACGGAATAGGCTTTTTTAGCGGCTTCTCTTATCTTTTCTGCAACCGTTTCCTCTACCTCTGCCGGCGTAATTTCTTTACTGGCACCCAGGTATTTGGCTTCGTAATCAAAAAATTCTTTTTCGGATATTACCTCTGTCATGGGCAGGGTAATAATAGTGCCCTTTGTTTTAAATACTCCAATGGTAAACTCTCTGCCTTTTATAAATTCTTCTACCAGCACTTGTTCATCTTCTTTTAAAGCTTTTTGTACTGCTGCGGCCAGCTCGTGGTTATGGCTGTTTACTTTACTCATACCAATACTGCTGCCGCCATTATTTGGTTTTACAAATACCGGAAACTGCAGGTGCTTTACGGCCTCGTTGGCATCGGTAAATTGTTTGTTGATTAGTAATACCGATTGGGCCACATCAATACCACTGGCACCGGCTACTGCTACGGTATAGCGTTTATTAAATGTAATGGCAGA
>JBDKJT010000088.1:0-5836 GCA_039796475.1 Bacteroidota bacterium
GGCTGGTGTGCTTATGCCATGGGCGCTAAAGGCCAAAAAGTAACAATAGATCCTGAAACATTTAAAATACGCAATGGCAAACTATACTTGTTTTACAACAAGCTTTTTAATAACACCCTTAAAGATTGGAATAAAGACGAACCTGCCCTTTGTGCAAAAGCAGATACCAACTGGACTAATATTTATCATTAATCATTAAACAATCATTGTATGTTTTTACGCCTGCCATCTTACATCAGCTGGATATTTCGGCTGGTGGCTGCAGTAATAATGCTGCAAACCTTGTATTTTAAATTTACTGCATCTGCTGAGTCGGTTTACATCTTTTCCCAACTGGGTATGGAGCCTTATGGCCGCATTGGCATTGGTGTGCTGGAGCTGCTGGCATCTGTATTAATACTTTATCCCAAAACCACGGCAGCCGGCGCTTTGCTTGCTATTGGGCTTATGTTGGGGGCTATATTTTTTCATTTAACCAAATTGGGTATTGTGGTGCAAAACGACGGTGGGCAGTTGTTTGTATACGCACTAGTTGTATTAGTATGTGCTATTATTTTATTGATAGCAAACCTGCAACAATTACGCAATTACATAAAGCTAAAACCAACGCATACAATATGAAAAAAATACTATCGGTAATAATAGGGTCTACAATCGCCAGTACTTCCATTGCCCAGCAAAAAAATGTTAGTGATAGGGTAGGGTATATTGATGTAGCCTATACTATGGGTAGTTCACGTAATATAGTTGCGGCCTCGTATGTACACAACTGGCGTGTGGGAGCAAAAGGTAAATGGCAACTTGGTATTGGCGGAAGGTTAACCAGTAGCATAGGTACTAAACAAGCGTATATTACTGCACCTGCAAGGTTGGCCCGTACCAGTACCATTCCTTTTTTAGTTGTTTTTTCCGGGCAAAATATCCAAAACTGGGATACCCTTACAGTACAACGCCCATGGATTAATTCAGTCAATCTTTCTTTTAATGTATTGTACCAGTTTGCCCGGCATTGGGCAGCAGGCTTTAATATTGATGTGATAGGATTTTCTGTTGGCCGTAATTCGGCTGCTATTTTAACCAGTAATGGAGCTACCCGTACAGAGCCATTGGCAAAGCCTGCGGCATTTAATTTGCTATTAACCGGCGATTTGGATCATGGCAGCCTTAACTCAGAGTTTTTTATACGCTATCAATTTAAGGGTAAATGGGGTGTAAGGGTCATTTATCAATTTTTGTTTAATGAGTATAAAATAACCAGCATTTTTCAAACAGCACCAGATGGTACAATGGTCAATCGTTTTCGCAGCAAAACAAATAATCTTGGTATAGGTATTAGCTATTTATTATAATTCAGATTTTTTTATCAAAAAAAATAAAACATATGAAAACCTTTTGTGTTCTACTATTAGTTTTTAGCTGTTTAACAGCCTGTAAAAAAGAGTCAGGTACACAAGCGGTTAGCCCGATGCAACCGGGTAATGGCCAATTGCCTGTTTTGTATAGAGGTGTGTTTATGAATGGGCCCTACGGACAAGCATCGGGTATTGCTAAAGTAGTAGTAAAAGATGATTTGCAACAGTTGTTATTGGATAGTTTTGTGGTAACAGGCGGTCCCGATTTGCATGTGTATTTATCAAAAGAGGTGCAGCCGCTTAATTTTATAGATTTGGGTAAATTAAAATTTGCAAGCGGCAGCCAGTTGTATACCATACCTGCTAATACAAACTATGCCGATTATCAATATGCTTTGATTCATTGCCAGCAATACAATCATCTTTTTGGCAGTGCAACAATCAAATAATATTTTGCTATATGAAACGGTGGTTTTGTTCATTCATATTTATGCTTACAGCAAGTACTGCAGTGGCACAGCTATACCGGCCGGTTAACAGCAAAAATGCGGTGAAATTTAGCATTAAAAATTTTGGGTTAACGGTAACAGGTAGCCTGGCAGATTTAAGCGGTAACATACAGTTTAACACAGATAGTTTAGCCAGCGCTTATATTCGGCTTACGGTAGCTGCTGCCACCATTAATACGGGTAACACTACAAGGGATAAGCATTTAGTGGGTGCCGAATATTTTAATGCAGCCGCTTACCCGGTACTTACATTTGCCAGTCAAACCATCACAAAGGCTGCCGGGGGTAGTTTTTTAGCAGAAGGGTTGATTACGATAAAAGCTGTCACAAAAAAAATTATTATCCCTTTTACAGCAACTCCTATTGCCGGGGGATACCGTTTTTCGGGCACTTGCAAAATTAACCGGCTACATTTTAAAGTAGGCGCAAGCAGTTGGGTGTTGGGTGATGAGGTAACCATATCTTTTAATATAAATACTGTAAAATAAAAGTAAATGACCATTGAGATTGTGCACTTGCACCAGGCTATTGATAAAGCTTTTGGTGAAGTTAAAACGGCGCTGGACAGTTTGAGTGATTCGGATTATACAGCTAGTAGCCCAGTATTATTTAATGCCAGTATTGGTCAGCATGTAAGGCATATTGTGGAGTTGTTTGTGCAATTGCAACAGGGATACAGTATTGGTGTGGTTAATTACGATTTGCGTAAAAGAGATGTTGCCATTGAAACAGATAAGCTATTCGCCAACCGGCTGATGGATGAAATATTAGCGGATATCGATAAGCCCGATAAACCATTGCAGCTGCAAGGTTGTTTTGATGCATCTGCAAATGTTGCAGCTATACAATTACAAACCACTTACTACCGGGAGTTAGCGTATAATATTGAACACAGCATTCACCATATGGCCTTAATAAGGATAGGTATGGAGACATTACAGCTAACACTGGCTGGTAGCAATTTTGGCATGGCCAGCGCTACCATAAAACATCGTAATACATGTGTACAGTAACCTATTTACCCACTCGCGAAGGCTGTTACTTAACATCTAACAGGGATGAACAGCCCAAAAGAAAAATAGCTTTGCCCCCAGCGATATACGCTGGGCCACAATACAGTTTATTATATCCTAAAGATGCTGCGGCCGGCGGTAGCTGGATAGCAGCAAGCCAAAATGGTAATGCAGCCGTATTGCTAAATGGCGCTTTTAACCCACATATACCCAACCCGCCTTATAGCCGTAGTCGTGGGCTTGTGTTTTTAGATATTATTGGCCATCCTACGCCTGCTGCTTTTTTTACCTTACTCAATTTGCAAGGGATAGAACCCTTTACCCTGGTATTATTCCAGCAGGGTAAATTGTATGAGTGCCGTTGGGATGCTGTTGATAAACATTGCAAGGCATTGGATGCAACGGAGCCACATATTTGGAGCAGTGCTACTTTATATAGCCCTGCTATCATTCAAAAGCGACAAAGTTGGTTTAGCCAATGGTTGCAGCAACAGCCAATATATTCGGCAGCATCAATTTTAGCCTTTCATCAATTTGCAGGCGATGGTGATGGCAACAATGATGTGTTGATGAATAGAAATGGGCTAATGCAAACAGTTAGTATCACCTGTATGCACATAAGCAAACAAGCATGCCAAATGAAGTATGCCGATTTATTAAATGAGCAGCAGGCTGAAGCAGCACTATTATTTAATTACCGAATGACAGCCGTATAATTATATGTTTAAAAAAATTACCCATCACCCCCTTTTTATAAAAATATTTAATTGGGAGTATTGGCCCTTTGCTGTATTGTATGCACCGCTGTATCCTTATTGGCTTTGGCTGATGGTAAAGGCCCGGTCGCCCTTTTTTTTTAATACCGCCAATCCTCCAATAAAAAATGGAGGCTTTTTATTGGAGAGTAAAAAAGAGATTTACGATTTGATACCAACGGCCTACTATCCTGCTACACTATTTTTTAAATCAGGTAGTACTATTGCCTCAGTAACCCAACAAGTAGCGCAGGCCAGTTTACGCTACCCGCTGGTAGGCAAGCCAGATATAGGCATGCGGGGTATGATGGTGCAAAAAATTGAAGATGAAGCTGCATTAATTGCATATGCAGCCAATGCTGCATTTGATTTTTTAGTGCAGGAGTTTGTGTCTTATCCAAATGAGGCTGGTATTTTTTATTACCGCTACCCGGGTACAGCAGCAGGGCATATTTCTGGCATTGTTGGCAAAGAGTTTTTAACGGTTACCGGTAATGGAAAGGATACGGTACAATCACTGTTACTGGCCGATCAGCGCTATGTATTACAGTTGCCGGTATTAAGCAAGGCTTACCCGGCATTGATGCATCAAGTACTTAATAAGGGCGAATCAAAGTTGCTGGTGCCTTACGGTAATCATTGCAGGGGTGCTAAGTTTGTTGATATCACTCACCTGGCGGATGCTCATTTTGTTGAGCAAATAGATGCTGTTTGCAGGCAGGTACCTGGCTTTTACTATGGCCGGCTGGATGTGCGCTATCAAAGTTGGGAAGACCTGGCACAGGGTAAAAATTTTTCCATCATCGAATTAAATGGAGCAGGCAGCGAACCTACCCATATGTACGATCCCCGGCATTCTGTTTTTTTTGCATGGAAAGAAATTATAAGGCATTGGAATATTTTATTTAAAATTAGCCGGCTTAATCATTCCCGGAAAAATTTGCCGTATATGGATATTGTAAGCGGTATAAAAATGTTTAAAGACAATGCGGCTTATGTTAAGCTATTATCTAAACCCCGGTAAGTTTAACATTCACAAAGCATACATCTTTGCATCTAAGTTGTTACATTGCGATATACATGCAATCAACTTTAAATTCACACCAGTTGCAGCCCGATAAATGGGTGCAGCTATATGCCGATGCACTTTTTAGTTATGCAATCGCAAGGGTGCAAGATAGCGCTGTGGCAGAAGATTTGGTGCAGGATACATTTTTAAGCGCCTGGAAATCCCGGGAGCAATACAATGGCACTGCTTCTGAAAAAACATGGTTGTATACTATTTGTAAAAACAAAATTATTGATCATTTCAGGCGACAAACCGCAAGCCCGATGGTATTGGATGATGCAGAGCTGGCCAATTATTTTGATGAAGGTGGCCACTGGAAACCCAGCGCAGCGCCCAGGGCCTGGCGGATAGAAACTGAATCTGCAATAGAAACAAAAGAGTTTTACCAAGTGCTGGCCAGCTGCCGAAAAAAATTAAAGTCTGTACAGCAAATGCTGTTTAGTATGAAATACCTGGAGGATGCTGCCACCGATGATATTTGTAAGTATTTAAACATTACCCCGTCTAATTATTGGGTATTAATACACAGGGTAAAACTGCATTTAAGAAAATGCCTTGAAAAAAACTGGATGGGTATCAACTAATGGCAATATTTAAAAAAATATGGTTAAGCTGCCAACAGGCTACAATGCTTATCAGCAAAAAGCAGCATACAGGGCTTACTGTAAAAGAAGCAGCCCAGCTAAGGTTGCACCTGGCCATCTGTAAATTTTGTAATCGTTTTCAGCAACAAACAAATTTAATTGGCCGCCTGGCTAAAAAAATACAACAGCAACAACCAGCTGTACTAAGTGAACAAAAAAAGCAAGCTTTGCAAAAACAATTAAGGGATGCACAATAGTAACCTGAACCGGCTGCATCATTAAATAGGGTTATCTTTAATTTTTTAGTTATCAATATTACAGTTGAATGCAGTACCGTATTTGCCTTATAGCCATCTTTTTATTTTTAAGTTGTATACCCGCTTTTGCCCAACAACCCGATTCGGTTTTGGCTGTTGCCGAAACAAAATACTTGCAGGAAAAAATTTACCTGCACACGGATAAGGCGATTTACAGCAGCGGCGAAACCATTTGGTTTAAAGCCTACCTGGCAGCAGATAATCTTGCTGCACCCATCAGCAAAACAATGTATGCAG
>JBDKJT010000089.1:0-34115 GCA_039796475.1 Bacteroidota bacterium
AAACCGAAGCCATAGAAAACGGTTTTCGCCCATGCGGCCACTGTATGAAAAAGCAATATCTAAATTGGAAAAATGGAACTATTTGAAAGCATCCACGACAAAACAAAAAATTGGCTGCCCCAAGATGGAACGGTTAATTACTACGGCAAAATATTCAACCAGCACCAAGCCAACTACTATTTACAAAACCTGCTTAACGGTATTGAATGGCGAAATGATGAGGCTGTTATTTTTGGCAAAAAAATTATAACAAAACGAAAAGTAGCCTGGTATGGCGATACTAATTTTGAATATACTTACTCCAATACAACTAAGTACGCATTACCCTGGACAAAAGATTTGTTAGCCATAAAAAAACAAATTGAAACAGAAACCGACGAAACCTATAATTCATGCCTTTTAAATTTATATCACAACGGAGCTGAAGGAATGGCCTGGCACAGCGATGGCGAAAAAGAACTGAAAAAAAATGGAGCAATCGGCTCAATAAGTTTTGGAGCAGAGCGAAAATTTGCTTTTAAACACAAGCAAACCAATCAAAAGGTAGAACTGGTTTTAGAACACGGCAGCTTGCTGGTAATGAAAGATACCACTCAAACCAATTGGCTGCACCGGCTGCCTGCAAGCACAAAAATATCAACAGCAAGGGTAAACCTTACTTTTAGAACAATTGTTCGATAACACAAAGGGTTAAGAATGCTTGCAAAAATTATAGTGCTTGATGATCCTTATTTACAAAGCTGTATTTAGATACAGAAAAACTACATCAAACCCAGCTTTTTTAAAATGCATAAAACAAATGAACGCTGGCAGTCATATTGCTTATTATCCGTTCATACAAAATACCAACCCAGCTAAATAAACAAACGGCATTAACCATAATTTAGCAGCCATGTACAACATACCCGGGCTGGCTTTTTGCTAATAATGTATACTTGTACAGTATTAATAATCCTGCAGCAGCAGGCCGTAATTGCAGCCCACAACACCAATAAACAATCGCCATGAAATGTATTTTTACCCTTGCACTTTTATTTGTTGTATGCCATGCCAATGCACAACAAACACCCGCCATATTTGAGCCGGGCAAAATTTCAAAAGATGGTGCTTTTGGCTTAACCATTTCACCAGATGCCAGCATGGCGCTATGGGTTTTATCCAATGGAAAAAGAGATAGCCTGAGGATTATGCAATCAAAAAAAGAAAACGGGCAATGGGGCAAACCTAAGTATGCTTCTTTTACATCCCCAACTGGAGAATGGAAAGACATTGACCCAATGTTTTCACCCGACGGAAAATTGTTGCTATTTCAATCAAACCGAAATGCCGGCAGAAGTGCTGATAGAAAAGATTTTGATATTTGGGCAGTAGCCCTTACAGATACGGGCTGGGCAAACCCTTACAGGCTTGAGGGCGCCATTAATTCAGAAGTCTCTGAATCCTATGCCTCGGTTACAAACGATGGCAGCATATATTTTATGAAGGAGAATGACAATAAAACTGGCTTGTCAGATATCTATTACTCCATTTTTAAAAACGGTGTATACCAGGCGCCGCAAAATATTGGATGGCCCATTAATACAAACGATAGAGAGTCTAACCCATTTATTTCGCCCAATGGAAAATACATTCTCTATTTTTCGTCCAGCAACAAAGGATTAGGTGAAGTGGATTTATATATTTCTTTTAAGAAAAAAAAGAAATGGACAACTCCTAAAAATTTAGGCAGCCCCATCAACTCTGGCATTGCAGAGTTTTGCCCATTTGTGCATATAAAAGAGAAAAAACTATATTTTACACGGCAGCAAAAGCAAGGCGATAAGTTTATAGAAAACCTGTACAGCGTAGACTTTGATGTAAAAAAATATAAATAAACCCATCGCTGCTGTAGCTAAGGCTAACAATCAATGCATCACTAAATTATATTTAAACCCCTCCCTTACTTTGGCCGCTTGTTTAAAAACCCATTGTTATTTAAATCGTAACTGCTAATCCATATCGACTTTCCATCAAACACTACGCTACAGAAATTTAGCCGGTATGGACGCTCAAAATTAATGCTGACAGGTAGTTTATCCGCAACTGCAATTTTTTGTGTTTTATTGGAGTTTGCACCGCCAAACGTTTTGCCAGCAAGCCAAAGATTATCGCCATCATAACGCAGATTTGTGATGCCATCATCTGGGTAACTAACACCAAACTTATCAATAAAAGCGCCATCGGATGCACTGTAATATTCCAGTGAAAAGGTATTGTTGCATACCCAAATATATACCCCATCAAATGCCATTTGCAGGGGTGCCGGAAATGCATAGTTATTACCTGGCAGGGAGGTATATACAACGGTAAATGTGGCCACATCTATCTTACGTATGCAGCGATTGTTGCCTGCCCCCCGGCTTAATGCCCATAGGTGTTTGCCATCAAACAACATATCTTGAGCAACAAAGCCAGTGGGGCACAGGTTAAAACTTTCCCTTACATCTAACACCAAATTATTGTTGTACAGTACTGCAACCCTGCTATCCTCACCCACTACCCAATAACGTTGTCCATCAAATACCACATCTTTACTGTTTAATAAATCTTTGTTAGTTAGGTGGTCGGCAATAGTACCAGTTTTAGGATTCAATCGAAAAAGCGTAGTCTCATTTAGTATAACAATATAAGTGCCATCATAAAATATTTTACGGGGCGTACCGCTGATAGAAATACTGCTGCTATCTTCCCCATCACTGGCCCGTACACGAAAAATATTATTAGCCCCGTTAACAGCCCGGTATCCCCATACATATTCACCATCAAAAGCCAACTCCTGTAAAGGTGCACCCGTACTCATTTCAAGATAAGACAAAGGCTGTGTAGCCCACTGGTTGGTAGCGGCAGCATTAGTGCTGGAATTATTTTGCACAGGTCGCCACTTGGGTATGGATGTGTTACTTTCGTTTACATAAAAACCAGCATCGCCATCGGTTTGATATACCAGCAATCCGTTTGCAGGCTGAGCGATGGCCATTCTTTGTGCCGCTGTCATCCTGGGTACCAACACTCCTTTATCACTACTTTGCAAATCAAGCAGGGCTGAGTTGCTTGGTGTTGCTGTACCTATACCAACAGATTGTGCCGGCAAGCTGATACAAAAGCCCAATAAAAATAGTAGTAGAAACAATAAATTGTTTAATAGTGATTTCATCATAGCAAGGGTTGCATTTTTGTGTAAAGTGATGATGGTTTATACGGGTTGGTTAAAGCTGGCTTCAACAGGTAGAGATGCTGGCAAGGTAATTAATTCTGAACACAATTTACTTATCAACTTAAAAAAATCAACTACGGCCTTTCAAAAAAACCAGGCCAGTAAATGGGCATAACCAAAATACTAAACCCAATAACCGCTGGTAAAATATTAAGATTAAAAATTTTGTGTAATAGCTGCCGAATATGGCATTGCCAATGTTGGATTTTAGTGTTAATTTCAATACTGTATTATTGATGCCACTGGCTGGCATGCCGGCAATAATAGTTGCAAATACTATCATATACAACATCAAAAAAAATTACATGGCTATTAAATTTAATTTATGCTTAGTCATCCTCATACTTGCAGGGATGGTAAGCTGCAAAACCACTCAATCCCCTGCTAATACTGCCAAAGCCGGGATGTATAAAGTAACCATACTATATCCCAACGGTGATGACAAAACTTTTGACATGGAGTATTATGAAAAAAAACATATGCCAATGGTAGCCGCTTATATCGGCGACAATTTAAAATTTTACGAAATTGATAAAGGCATTGCTGGAAGAACAGCAAGTGATAAAGTGCCGTTTTTAGCAATTGGATATTTTTATATTACCGATATAGCTCAATACAATAAAGCCATTGCACAAAACAGGGATGCCATTATAAACGACTTTAAAAACTATACCAATATACAGCCCGTAATACAGGTAAGTGAAATAAAAAAAATAAGCAACCCCGTTAGCCACTAAACAAGCGCTACACTATTAACGAATACCATTTCTATTTGCACGTGATGTAAAACAGTGGTGCTGCTATACCAACTAACTGAAACAACATAATACCGCCCCTTTGTAAAAAACAAAACAACGCTTTGCATCTTATCAATAAAGCGGTGCAAAAGCAGGTGTACTAAGCTGCAGCAAATATTAGGTACCGGCACATCTATAATTACTATTTTAATGATTAATCAATACAACCAACAAAATGATAACACGTATACTGTTTGCAACAGCCTGTTGCATAGCAAGTGCCTGTAACAACTCCACTCAACCATCTGCACAACAAAAAGCTGGCACAGCAAACGATACCGTAAGCCATAAGCCAGCAACAGGCCATTCCACCGCATTAAACATAGATGGGCTAAAAGTTTCGCCCAATAATTTTAAATTGCTATTAGAAAACGAATACGTAAGGGTATTGGAATACACTTTAAAGCCCGGCCAAAAAGATTCAGCTCATACACACCCTGCAAAATCATCGTATGTAGTTTCGGGTGGAAAAATAAAAGTATACCTGGCAAATGGCCAATCGCTGATATTTGACGAAAAGGCGGGAACGGCAGACTGGAGCAACTATATCGGCAAACATTATGTTGAAAATATTGGCAGTACTACGGTAACCATCCTGTTAACAGAGATTAAATCAATTAAATAAATACAACAGTCTGCCTGGGCTGTATTCAATCTTTTTTAAATTGTATTGATATGACATTTTTAAAATTGGTACCCAATGTTTTTTATACAAATATTTACGAGGGTTTGAAGTTATTTGTTGATTGTCTCCAATTTTCAATTGGGCATGCGGAGTTAAATGCTGCCCAGCCATTTTGTGTAGTAGAAAAAGACGGGGTATGTATCAACCTGTTTCAAAATGAGCCATTAGCAAATGAACATTATCCGGAGTTTAGGCTTGTAACCAATGACATTGAAGCGGTATATGCAACCATTAGCGCAACGCACCCTCAACTACTTCACCCAAATTTAAACAAGGTTACATTAAGGCCCTGGGGTGCAAAAGAGTTTGCAATCAAAGACAAGCAGGTTGGTATTATTTTTCAACAATGGCAATAACATTACAACACTCCTGCCCTTTGAAAAAACGATTGTTGGTAATTTAAAAATTACGTACACCCTCCATTTAAAAATGTTTAAAAACACGGCTTTATAATAGTGAGCTTTAGCTGACTGCTTAATACCATTGATATTGTTGTAATGGTTGCATTTTAAAAAACACTGTAATGAGAAAAATAATTTTATCTATTAATACATCGCTTGATGGAATGGTAAACGACGAACTGAGTTGGATGCAACCCGATACAGATGCAACCTGGAATAGCCTTTTTGAAATGTTAGCCGGTGTAGACTTGTTACTCCTCGGTGGCGGAATGTGGGATGGCTATAAAAATTATTGGACCAGTGCCCTCAACGAAACAGGCTTTACAAAAAACGAAATTAAATATGCTCAATACGCCGATAAAACAAGTCATATTGTTTTATCATCCACTTTGCAAGATGCCGGGTGGCACAACGCAAGCATTGCACAGGGCAACCTAAAGCAACTTATCCAGGCAATTCAATCAAAACCTGGCAAAGATATCCAGATTGTAGGCGGTGCAAAATTTGCTACAAGCCTCATTAATGCCGGCCTAGTAGATGAGTACAGGCTGATGATTAACCCGGTAATATTGGGTAAGGGCATATCACTTTACAGCAATTTATTAACTAAGCATTCACTTGAGTGTTATAAAACTGAGCTAATGGACAATGGCGTGGTAATTATTTGGTACAGGCGTACAACTTAACAACACAATTAGCATGCAGGTTTATTAAACATGCATACAAAATGCATTACTGGGTTACTGATGGCAGTTAGCTGGCAATACTGAGACAGCACTTTTTTGATACGCAACCCCATATCCTGCTTACCAGGAAAGTGAGCTAAGTACTTTTTTTAAAACTCAATACTTAACAATGACATTAAAAAAAATTGCAGTTGTTTGTTATGCCTTTTTTAGCAGTACAACCCTACTAGCACAAGAGCTGGCAACAAATGAGCAACAACAGGTACAGCAAACAGTGGTTAATTTTTTTGAGGCATTATCAAACAGGGATAGTATAGCGCTAAAAAAATACAGCACTGCAAACATACTATTACTAGAAACTGGAAGTATTTGGAATGCTGACAGCCTTATACTAAAAGCGATTACCTTAAATACCGCAAGCGATTTTAAAAGAACCAACCGGTTTGATTTTATTAAAACAACAGTGCATAAAAACTCCGCTTGGGTAAGCTACCAGCTATACTCGGCAATAACCCGTAACGGCAAGTTTATAACAGCACATTGGACAGAAACAGTTGTAGCAACCAAAAGCCGGACAGGCTGGAAGATAAATACATTACACTCAACACTTATAAAACGCAGTTAAAAAATGAAACATTCTAAAATTCTATCTGTAATGGTGCTGATAGTACTTTTTTCGAGGCCGGTTTTTACCCAAGTAAAGTATAGTGACGAAACCAAAAAGTATATCGACTACAACGACAGTATTACCGTATTAAAAAATGCCTTGTTGATTGATGGCACAGGCAATGCGGCCAAACCTCATCAAACGGTAATTATCCGCAATGGTAAAATTGATTGGGTGGGTGATGATGCCAATGCTGCTGTTTTAAAAACGGCCACGGTAGTAGATTTAAATGGCAAAGCACTTATGCCGGGGTTGGTAATGCTGCATGAGCACATGTATATTTCAGCACATTCCATCACTCCCCGTTACCTTAATTTAAAGCAACTGGCATTTACATTTCCCCGGTTATACCTTGCCGCCGGCGCCACTACTATCAGAACATGCGGCAGTATTGAGCCATACTCAGACATACGCATAAAACAGGATATTGACCAAGGTATAACACCTGGCCCATCTATGGAACTTACTGCACCTTATATTGAAGGAAAAAGCGCCGTCTTCCCTCAAATGAAAGAAAATAAAACCCCTGAAGCTGCTGCAGCCTTTGTAAACTATTGGGCCGGGCAGGGCTTTACCTCTTTTAAAGCATACATTAGTATCGACAAGCCTACACTAAAAGCGGCCATTGATGCTGCCCATAAAAATCACTTAAAAATTACCGCTCATTTGGATGCTGTTACATACCGGGAAGCAGCCGAAATGGGCATCAACAATTTAGAGCATGGCTTTTTTGTCTGCACAGATTTTGTTGAAAGCAAAAAAGAAAACGAACGCCCTGCTGCTGGTGTTGCTTATAAAACATTGGCCAATCTTAATGTAGAGAGTGATAGTGTAAAGCAGTTCATCCAGTTTTTAATAGATAAAAAAGTAGGCATCACTTCATCATTAGCTGTATTTGAAGGTGGAACCACTACGCAACCACTGCCCAATGAGGATGCACTCAATGGCATGTCGCCCGACACCCGGGATTTTTATCTAAAGCGGTTTATTGCATCCAAATCTGCAAAAGCACCAACAGACTTTGATAAAGCTTTTGCAAAAAATGCCATCATGGAAAAAATGTTTTATAACATGGGTGGATTGCTAACGGTAGGCACTGACCCAACAGGAAACGGAGGAACTTTAGCTGGCTTTGGTAACTGGCGGGCAATAGAATTATTGGTAGAAGTGGATGGCTTTACGCCCCTGCAAGCAATAAAAATTGCCACCCAAAATGGCGCCATTGCGCTTGGGTTTGAAAAATTGATTGGAACAATTGAAATTGGCAAATCGGCGGACTTGCTTATTATAGACGGGGATCCATCAAAAAACATTAGCGACCTACGCAAGGTGCAGGTGGTGTTTAAAGCTGGCACAGGCTTTAATACAAAAAAATTGATGGATAGCGTAAAAGGAAAAATAGGCTTTAATTAGGGCTTCAATAGTGCACAACTATTTATCCAACTAAAGCAACTTACTTTTAAAATGCGGTGCTGATTTAATAAAACAATTGACACTTAAAATCTATAGCAGCGTTTTGCTTAAATTTCAAATACGCAATTTATTTTTACAAACCTGTATACACAAACCATCTACTAACGATTGACAAAACTATCATGCGACAAATTATATTAGCAGCAGTTTCCTTATTTTTTTTAACCCCCGTTTTTGCCCAATCATTAAAGCCAGCCCTGGAGATACATCCGCTTACCGGCGATTTTTATATTTACACTACATACAATACCTACCAGGATAGCCGGGTGCCGGCCAATGGCATGTACCTGTTAACCGATGATGGCGTTATTATGTTTGATACACCTTGGGATACCACCCAATTTCAACCCTTGCTAGACAGCATACAATTAAAACACCACAAAAAAGTGGTGGCTTGTTTTGCAACACATTGGCACAGCGACAAAACAGCCGGGCTTGAGTATTACCGGCAGCAGCATATAAAAACCTACACTACAGTACTCACCGATTCGCTAAGCAAACAAAACAATAAAAAAAGGGCTGAGTTTTTAATTGCAGGCGATACTGTTTTTACTGCCGGGCAATACCAATTTGAAATTTATTACCCCGGGCAGGGCCATACCATCGATAATATTATTGTTTGGTTTGAAAAAGAAAAGATCCTTTTTGGCGGATGCCTCATAAAAGGAGCTTCAGATAAAAATTTGGGTTACCTGGCAGATGGTAATGTAAACAGCTACGCAGCTACCCTGCAAAACGTAATTAATAAATGCAGCAATCCATCCTACATCATTGTAGCACACAGCGACTGGAGCAATAGCAATTCCTTAAAACACTCTTTAAAGATGGCTAAGAAACTTAAAAAAAATAGGTAGCCTGCTTACCCGGCACTTAATTAGTGGTGTACCGGGCAGGCAGGAGGTTGTCCATAAAGTTTGAGGTTTTGTTGTTAACTTCAGTTGCAAGTTTTAAAAACCGTTAAGCCAGCAACATGTCGTCACTTACAAAAAACAGGGTAGAATCACTCGATCTTTTAAAAGGCCTGGTAATTGTAATTATGGCCCTCGATCATGTAAGAGATTATTTTCATTACTCTTCCTATTTTTTTGATCCAACCGACCCCGAGTTAACCAACACTCCACTTTTTTTCACCCGTTTTATCACCAATTTTTGTGCGCCGGCATTTAGTTTTTTGGCTGGGCTTTCAGCTTTTATGATTGGCCAACGAAAAACACCCAAAGCCTTATCTGTTTTTTTACTAAAACGTGGGCTTTGGCTGGTATTTGTAGAGCTGGTAATTATAAATTTTGGGTGGTGTTTTGACGTTAGCTACCGAAATGTTGGTTTCCAGGTTATATGGATATTGGGCATTAGCATGATATTTTTAGCCGGGCTTATCCATCTACCCAAAAAAGCAATTTTAGTATTTAGCTGCCTGCTGATTTTTGGGCACAACCTGCTTGATCAAATACATTTTAACGATAGCATACTCTGGGCATTTTTGCATGAACGTAAAGCATTTTTAACAACCCCCAATCATGTTTTCAGGGTAGGCTACGCCATCATTCCATGGGTTGGGGTAATGTCTTTAGGCTACTACGCAGGAATATTTTACCAAAATACATACAGCCCCCAACAACGCAGGAAAATTTTTAATACTATAGGCATTACGGCCATGTTGCTTTTTATACTACTAAGGGCAAGCAATATATATGGCAACCCTTTGCCGTGGAAAAGTTATCCCCTATTTTCTCAAAGCCTTTTCTCGTTTTTAAACCTGGCCAAGTATCCGCCTTCGCTTTCATTTTTACTGGTAACACTAGGTGGCGCATTTTTGTTTTTGGCAAATACCGAACAGCTAAAAGGCAAAGTGGTTAGCTTTTTTTGTGTGTTTGGCAGAGTGCCCTTTTTCTTTTACATACTACATATTTACCTCATCCATTTATTGGCGTTATTGGTAGCCGGCGTTACAGGCTTTGGCTGGCAAAAAATGATTTTACCAGCATTACCTTTCAGGGTGGAGGCCTTAAAAGGATTTGGCTATAACTTAGTCATCGTATACATTGTTTGGTTATTTATCATCGCATTGTTTTATCCAATGTGTAAAAAATTTGACCAATACAAACAAGCCAATAAAAATAAATGGTGGTTAAGTTACCTGTAACAGCGCCCCTGCCAATCTTATCATTTTAGCAGCAAAAAAACGCCACATGCAAAGAAGATAATTTATTGAAATGGTTGGCATGCTTGCTGCAACAGCAAGCCAGCTAAATACATTTGCCGGCATACGGCTCGTAAACTTCAAAACAGCATTACGCATTTTTACCCCCTGCTGTAAGATTGAGGCAGCAACAATCAATAATTTTTTTTAAATTTCTATGCAAATACTATTTCAGCACAGTATAATTTAAATCATGAATTACGAGAGGGTTTTTAAAATGCCATTTGCCTCAGTATACCCACACTATATTAATAAGGCAGAAAGAAAAGGCCGCACAAAAGATGAACTAGACCAGATTATTTGTTGGTTTACCGGTTACACAACCGAGGCATTGCAACAACAAATTGACAAACGGGTTAGCTATACTACTTTTTTTGATGAAGCCCCTCAGTTAACCCCCCACATGCATAAAATTACCGGTGTAATATGTGGCTACCGGGTAGAGGATATTGAAGACAAACTGATGCAAAAAATTAGGTACCTCGATAAATTAGTAGACGAGCTGGCAAAGGGCAGAGCCATGCATAAAATTTTAAGAAGTTAGCTGCCCAGTATCACTCAAGCAATTGAGTTATTATACCATCAATAGCCCATCATATCATTACATGCCTATTTATTGCCAAAAATTATGGTTGCTTATTTGCACAGCAGGATGGCTAATGTGCTCATCCTGCCAAAAAGAATTATATTTTTCGCAGGATAGTACCACCCCCATTGCAGATACACTTACTGTGCATGTATTGGTACTTAACTACGATCCTTATGTAAAAGATGCAGCTGGCATTAAAATAAGAATACATGAATATTATCATTGGGACAATCCGCATGAGTTGGTTACCAACTATGCAAAAGCTATAAACGAAGCATCCGGTGGATATATCCGTTTTGTTATTACAAACATTAAAGACATAGATGCTTTTCCTATAAAAGAAGATGGCTTTACGTATACCGCCGAAACATACAAAAGCTGCTGGCAGGCTAATAGCGGTTTTCACATGCCTGATGGAGCAGACTATGTAAAAATTGTACAGGATAACAACGTGGCGGCTTTAATTAACAACCGTACAATTGATGAGGTATGGCTTTGGGGCGGCCCTTATTTTGGCTATTGGGAGAGCGCCATGGCTGGCCCCCAATCATTTAATATTAATGGCGGCACTTATCCGCAAGTAAATACCAACAGGGCTTTTGCAATAATGGGTTTTAATTACGAAAGAGGATTGGCAGAAATGCTGCACTCCAATTGCCACCGTACAGAAGCTACCATGGCTAAAGTGTATGGCGGATGGCAAGTAGATCAACTTAATACTACCTGGGCCAAATTTGCGGCCAACGCCACACAATCAAACGGGATTGCTGCTGTAGGCAGCTGCCATTACCCACCCAATGCTAAAGCAGATTATGATTATGCCAACCCTGCTCCCGTAATGAGCTCGGCCGACGACTGGCTGAATTATCCTTATTTAACAGGAGTTAAAAAAAATGTTAGCAGCGAAACCTGGGGTGGCCCCGATTATCACCTTAATTATATGAAATGGTGGTATGCCCATTTACCTAAAAAAAAGGGTGCTGATACGCAAGGAAAACTTTTAAACTGGTGGAGATATATTTACGACTTTAATGAAACAATTTTAAAGTAACAAACAACCTGCTGCTTAGTGGGCAGCAACTTCCTGCAAACCCTAAACTGTAGCAATGAAACAAACCTGCATTGTACTGCTTATCCAATTTTTAGTATTGATTGGTTATTCACAAAATGACTTGCCGGATTTTGTAAATAAATATTCAGTTGCCATAAATTCTATACATCCCGACTCAACAAATTTTAGTGACTTAGAAAATATTGGCAAAGCTATTGGTGATGCCCGAATTGTACTATTGGGCGAACAAGACCACGGAGATGCACCTGCCTTTCTTGCCAAAACAAGGCTTGTAAATTATTTGAATGCAAAAAAAGGCTTTACGGTAATTGCCTTTGAAAGTGACTTTTTTTCTGCCACCTACGGTTTTGAAAACAACGCTAAAACAATACAAGGTTATTTATCATTCTATAAAGCCAATATCGTTCCGTATTGGACGCTTTCTGATGCTTGTAATGAGCTATTCACCCAATTGATACCTCAAAGTTTTTCCTTACCAAATCGGCTAATCATAGCCGGGTTCGACAATCAAATGTTTTACAAATATGCTGCAACAAATCTTTCAAAAACAATTGACAGCCTGGCCAGGCATCATCAGTTAGAAATATTAAACAACCCATCTACTTACAGCAGTATACTATTGAGCATAGACACGCTTTCAAACTCAATAGTATGCACAACTAAGTCTAAAGAATATTATAAGCAGTCGATTGCCAACCTGCTAACATTAAAAAAGCAATTTCAGGAAAAATTGAACGGTCAAGCTGTTGTTGTTTTACTGATAGATAACCTGGTTGCTTTTGCCAACCAACTGTTAGTAAAAAATGATTTTACAGCAATGTGTAATATAAGAGACAATCAAATGGCTAATAACCTCCAATGGTTATGCACCCAAAAGTTTCCAAAAGAAAAGATTATTGTTTGGGCAGCTAACTATCATATTTCAAAATACATGGGGCACTTCAGCAAAAAAGTCCACAATAACAATATCTCTATGGCAACACAATTTGTAAAGGATAGTACGCTCAACAAAGAAACTTATGCTTTGGGCTTTACTTCTTTTAACGGTGAAGCAGGGCGTATTGGCACAAAAACATTTGTAGTAAACAAGCCCCACGAAAACGGATTTGAAAGATGGATTAACCCAGCTTTTGATTATGCCTTTACTGACTTTAAAAAATTCAATCTTTTACACCCCAATTTTAACAATGAGTTTGAACTAAAAAGTTGTGTAAGCGCCAACGAGGTACACAAAAGCCATTTGGGCCAATGGAATAAAATTTTTGATGGGATTTTTTTTATCCGCCACATGTATCCTTGCAATATAAAAACCAACTAAGCTGCTGCCAATACAAGGTTGATTTAATGATTGCTTCCTTTGGCAATATATATTTTAGCATGTTGGCTGCCGCAACACTTACTTAGTGTTTTTTGATTTGGTTGTTGTTGCCAGCTCCATCATCCGTTTTTCAAGTCCATCAATATTTTGCCCGGCATTTAAATAACTGCAATAAACATAAATGCAAGTTTACCAGCTTTATCCTTTGTATTTTAGCATACTACAAAACATTTACCACCCCATAAATAAGGTAGCACATGAGCACACGCCGGCAATTTATAAAACAAAGCAGTATTACCAGCCTTGCCGCATTAGCAGCCCCCAGCCTGTTGTTAAAACCATCTTATCCGTTAGGCTTGCAACTATACACACTGCACAAAGAAATGCAAACCGACCTTGAGGGCACTCTAAAAAAAATAGCGTCTTTTGGATATAAAGAAGTAGAGACCTATGGTTTTAATTATGGGCCCATCAAAAACTATTGGAATATGGAGGCCACTACACTTAAAAAAATACTTGATGCCAACGGGCTAAAATCGGTTAGCGGTCATTATCACCTAGATAAGTTTTTATTGCCGGGCAAAACACCCGACGATTTAAAACGCTATGTGGATGAATGTATAGCCGGCGCACTCGAGTTGGGGCAAGCTTATATTGTATGGCCTTACCTCGATGAATCTTTAAGAAGTATTAACCAGTTTAAATTGGTGGCCTCTACCTTAAACATCATTGGCGAGCAAATAAAAAAAGCCAATTTGCAACTGGCCTATCATAACCATCATTTTGAATTTATAGATTACAATGGTCAAACAGGCTATGATATTATTTTAAATGAAACTGATAGCAACCTGGTAAAGATTGAACTGGATATTTATTGGTTTACCCACTCCAGCAAACTGCCTGCCCATTATTATTTTAGTAAATACCCCAAGCGGTTTCCACTGTTGCATCTTAAAGATATGGACAAAAACAACCGGGAGCTGCATACTGTAATGGGTGATGGCGTTATTGATTTTTCACCATACTTAGCCGATGCCGAACTGGCTGGTGTAAAACACCTGTTGGTAGAGCAGGGCAATAACTATGTACCCAATGCATTGGATTGTGTGCAACGCAGTGCCAGCTTTGTAAAAAACAATTTGTTGCGATAGGCAGGGTTATGCAGGCCTAAGGCTTTTATGTTGGCTACCCTGCCATAAAAATTACAACAGCCACTGTTTATAACAGTGGCTGTTGTATGCTAGTGATATTTTGTAGATTACTGCTGCTCTTTTTTAAAGGGGCTTTTTAGCAATTCAAAAAAATCTTCATCCTTTTCGTTGGGGTAATACCTGTCTAACCCATACCGGATGGCAGATGGCGCCAAATTTTTAAAGGTGCCCAACAGCCGGTCCCATATTGCCAGTATAGCGCCGTAATTGCTATCTGTATAGGGCTGTTTCCAATGATGATGTACTTTATGCATATTGGGCGATACCAGCACATAGCTGAGCCCGGTATCCAACCATTTTGGCAGGCTTATATTGGCATGGGTAAATGTGGTGGCCAATATCAGCAAGGTTTGAAAAATCATTACAGCATACATAGGTGCACCGCTTAATACAATACCCATAAAAAAGAATAAGCCCCGTATTACGCTTTCCACAGGATGATGACGCAGCCCGCTGCTAACATCTACATTATTATCGGCATGATGGATAACATGAAAACGCCATAAGGCAGGCACTTTATGTTGCACAATATGTACCAGCCAGCCACCGAAAAAATCGAGGGTTAAAAAGCTAACTAATATGGTTAGCCCAACGCCGGCATTTAGCCAATACACCAACCCAAAGCCATGCTGCAGGCACCAATCGCTTATTTTTATGATGATAATGGCCAGCAGTGTGTGTATTACCAGGTGCATGATGGTAAACAAAAAATTTACCCCGGCATGCCGCAGTTTATTTTTTTTATAGCGCAGTGGCAGCAGCGGTATGGCTCCTTCTATTATCCAAAAAAATAACAGCCCCCCTACCAGCATAAACATACGCTGCAAAGGGTGCTGCTCCAGTGTTTGAAAATATTTAATCAGGTTATCGAGCATGGCAGGCTTATTTGTATAAAAGTAACAACAAATATTTACAGCACATCACTTACCCAGCTCCAGCACCACTGTTTGGTAACTGCCCAATACAAAATTTTGCAATGCCGCTTTTTGGCCTGTTAACACATTGCTGTACCGGGTAAAGCCATTGGTCATCTCGGCATAATCAGCCAAATTGATTGTCTTTTCAGTTTTAGCAGTGTTCATTACCACCATGATGGTTTGGTGGGCATCATATCTAAAATAAACATACACACCATCCACTGGTACAAATTGCATCATCTTGCCCGTGGTTAATGCGGTGGATGTTTTACGAAAATTAGCCAATGTTTTTACATGGTTAAATACCTGGTTGTCTTTTTCGCTGCGGCCAGCGGCATCAAATTTATTTACCTTATCACCTGGCCAGCCCCCCGGAAAATCGAGCCTTACAAAACCATCGTTAGGGCTGGTGGTGCCAGCAGTGGCCAGCTCCGAGCTATAGTAAAGCTGCGGAATACCGCGGCAGGTAAATAACCAGCTTAGAGAACTGAGGTATTTATTCATATCCTCTCCCACTACGGAATAAAAACGGGCTACATCATGATTATCCAAAAAAATCACATTGCGGCTGGCATCTTTATACAAATAATCTTGCGCCAGTATGGTGTATAATTTATTAACGCCATCCGTCCAGCCAAAATCACGGGTCATGGCATCTTGTATGCCCCATAATGTTTGAAAATCGGTAGCGGCCTGCAGGTTGCTTTTAAAACCAAGGTTAAGATTGCTTTGTACAAAATAGGCCTGGTTGGGCACCCCATGAAACCAGGTTTCGCCAAACATTGTTAATTTAGGATACTCATCCATCAACGCTTTATTACAGCGGTTCATAAAAGGTAAATCGTTGTAAGCATAGGTATCTATGCGCCAGCCATCAATACCAAACTCTTCTACCGTCCACAAGGCATGCTGTATTAAATAATTAGCCACGTAGGGGTTTTGATGGTTTAGGTCGGGCATTTGTTTTGTAAACCAGCCATCCACCATTTTTTTAAAATCCTTTTTACTGGCATAGGGGTCAAATACCACCTGGTCTTTATAAGTGGTGTTAGTGTAGCTATCCCATTGGTGTACCCAATCTGGCATTGGTTTATCTACAATGGTTACGTGGTATTCATCCACGTGGTTGTACACCGCATCTTGTATTATTTTTAATCCTTTGGCATGTGCCGCATCTATCAATTGCTGGTAGGCTTTTTCCCCACCCAGTCTGCGATCTATCACATAATGATTGGTAAATGCATAACCATGTTCGGTTCTTTCCGTTCGGTCGTTTTCAATTACAGGGTTTAGCCAAATGGTTGTTGCGCCAAGGTCGGCAATATAATCCAGGTGGTTTTGTACGCCTTTTAAATCGCCGCCATGCCGGTTAAATACGGTATCCCTTCTTAAAGTTTGATCTCTCATACCCGGCACCCTATCGTTGGTAGTGTCGCCATTGCTAAAGCGGTCGGGCAGCACCAGGTACATAAAATCTTTTGAGGTAACACCCTGGGCAAAACTGCTGCCATTGCCTTTACGGCGGGGCTTTAGCTCATAGCTAATATCGTGGCTTTTAAAAAAAGGCAGTTTAAATGTACCGGGTTTGGCATTGGCATCAATGGCCAGGTTAAAAAATATATAGTTGCTGTTCTCTGGTCTTTCAATACCGGTAATACGTACGCCGGGTGCTACCTTTATACCGCTGGCGGCCATTTTTATCATGGGCACTTCATCGGCTATTTTATCGCCATGCAGCATTAGTTGCACTTTATTCCACTTCATACCCGTCCACCAATGTGTAGGGTAAATATTTACGGCATCCTGTGCTTGCAGGCTTAGGGATAGTACCAGCAGGCATATACTGCTAACAATTTTTTTCATCGGGCAATATTTAGTTTTTATCCTCATCTTTTACCAGCAGGGTAAGCAAGCCGGCAATTATCATTGATACACCACCCAGTGCAATGGTATTAAGGGTATTGGCATGAAAAAGTTTCATTGTAAAAAAGCCTAGTATACCAGCAGCAACTATTTGGGGTATTACAATAAAAAAGTTGAACACGCCCATGTAATAGCCCATTTTATTGGAGGGCAGCGCATTGGATAGCATGGCATAAGGCATAGATAAAATGCTGGCCCAGGCTACACCTACCATACCCATTGATACGATGATAAGAGTTGGATTACTGATAAAATAAATAGACAACAAACCCAGCCCACCAATTACCAGGCAAATCATGTGGGTTATTTTTCGATTGGTTCTGTAAGCAATCAACGGAATAATAAAGGCAAACAATGCAGCCACGCCATTGCGTACAGATGAGCATACATTTAACCAGTCTGCTCCATTATTATATTCTTGCTGTACCCTTTTTAGTGCTTGTTTATCGCTGGCAGAAGTTTGCGTATTTAAACTATCCGAAAAATAGTTGGCAAGATTTACAGAAATAGCAACCGGGTTTTTATCGTTGCGGTAAGTGCGTATTTCGTCAATATCACTTTTAAGTGATTGCAGGGTTTTCTTTTGCTTTACATCTTGCACACTGGCTAAATCGCCTGTAATGGCGCCTTCCATTTTATCCACCAATGCTTTATCCACCTTCATATCATATTTATTGGCGGTAACAGCGTTGGTAGCATATATCCACATGGCAAACAGGGCAAACCAGGTAAAAAATTGTACAAAGGCCAGCTGTTTCATCGTTTGGGGCATTTTAAAAATGCCTCCAAAAGTTTCTTTTACACCACCCCAAAAAGTAGTACCCTTTTTTTCGGCCTCAAAAGCCTCAATACTTTCTGGCGGAAACTCTTTGGTGGTAAACACGGTATACAACACAGCAGATAAAAAAGCAAAGCCGCCCAGGTAAAACGACCATTTTACAGAGGGTGGAATTTGCCCGGCAGGCGCTGTATTGCTTACATGAAACCAGTTGGTAAATATCCATGGCAACAAGGCCGCAATAACCGAGCCCACGCCTATAAAAAAACTTTGCATGGCAAAACCAGCGGTACGTTGTGCTGGTGGTAATTTATCGCCCACAAATGCCCTGAATGGCTCCATTGATATATTAATGGATGCATCCAATATCCAAAGCATGCCCCCGGCTATCCATAGGGCCGAGGAGTTGGGCATGATAAACAAAGCCAATGTTGCCAGTACGGCACCTATAAAAAAGAAGGGCCTGCGCCTGCCCCAATAGGGATGCCAGGTACGGTCGCTGAGATAGCCAATTACCGGCTGTACCAGTAAACCGGTAAGCGGTGCTGCAATCCAAAGTATAGGAATTTCATCTTTGTTAGCGCCAAGGGTTTCAAAAATGCGGCTAACGTTGGAGTTTTGTAACTCAAATCCAAACTGGATACCAAAGAAACCAAAACTCATGTTCCATAATTCCCAAAAGCTTAATTTGTTTTTTGGCTGAACAGGTAGAGACGACATAGCAATCGTTTAGGTATAAGTAATCTTAATTTTCGTGTACAAAATACACATTTAAAAAATAACAGCCTGTAAAAGGCTGTTATTTTTTAAAACGTACTATTATATTACAAACCCATCGGGTAAAATAGCTCCTTTTTTTAATACTACTATCCCGTCTTTAACGGTGTATAATGAGTGATCGGAATTAGGCAGGTGGCTACCTCCGTTGATACGTACATCGTTGCCAATGCGGCAGTTTTTATCTACTATGGTATTGCGGAAATAGCAGCGGTCGCCGATACCAATTTTGGGTATTCCCCTGCTGTTGCTGTGTTCTATCTCGTTTAATGTTTCGTAATAATCGTTACCCATTATATAGCAGCTAACAATGGTGGTACCGTGGCCAATCCGGCTGCGGATACCAATTACGCTGTTTTCTATACGGCTGGCGGTAATGATAGAGCCTTCGGCCACAATGGTTTTTTCCAGCGTGGTGCCGCTTATTTTAGCAGGTGGCAGCATACGGGCCCGGCTGTAAACCACCTGTTGATTGTCGAACAGGTTAAAAGGTGGCAAATCCATTGTTAAAGCAAGGTTGGCTTCAAAAAAGGAGTAGATATTACCAATATCCGTCCAGTAACCACTATACTGGTAGCTGATTACTTTATATTTTTCGATAGAGGATGGAATGATTTCTTTACCAAAATCGGTGGCCTCTTTTTTCTCATCTTCCAACAAGTCAAACAAAAGCTTACGGCTAAACACATAAATACCCATCGATGCCAGGTAGTTTCTGCCTTGCGCCTGCATTTCTGCACCGGTATCGCTTACCCACTCCTGCAAAATTTCTTTGGCGGGCTTTTCTATAAATGAGGTGATTTCGTTTTGTTCATTTGATTTTAATATGCCAAACTCTGGAGCTTCCCGGTCACCCACAGGTATGGTAGCAATAGATATATCTGCTCCACTTGCCTTGTGCTCATCTATCATTTCAGCAAAATCCATTTGATACAATTGATCGCCGCTTAAAATCAGCACATAATCAAAATCGTTGCTAACAATATGCCGTAGCGATTGGCGTACCGCATCTGCCGTACCTTGAAACCACTTAGAGTTGTCGGGTGTTTGCTCAGCCGCAACAATATCTACAAAGCCTTTGCTAAAAATGCTAAACTGGTAAGTGTTTTTGATGTGCTTATTCAGCGAGGCAGAGTTAAACTGTGTAAGCACCACAATACGGTTGATGGCAGAATTAATACAGTTAGAAATTGGGATATCTACCAGCCGGTATTTACCTGCAATGGGCACCGCTGGCTTACTTCTGCTGGCTGTTAGTGGATATAACCTGGATCCGGCGCCTCCGCCTAATACAATGGCAATTACTGATTTGGTGTCCATAAAATTGAGATTATTTTGAATTGGTAATGATTGGTACAATGTAAATAAAATACCCGAAAAATCTATTCATTTACTGCTATATTAACAGCTGCTTTTATTCTATAACAGCCGGGGTGTAAATAAGTTGCCTCCGGGTTATACAGTTAACAATTGTTGGTATAAATCGATATAAGCACCTGCACTTTTTTCCCAGCTATTATCCAACTCCATTATTTGGGTACGTACTTCGGCCATCCGCTCTTTATCGGCATACAATTGTAAAGCCCGGTGTATAGAGTAGGTGATGTCCCACACTTTTGCATCGTTAAACTTTATGCCATAGCCTCCTGGCTCGCCTATATCCACAATGGTATCTTTTAGGCCACCGGTATTTCTTACCACGGGTATGGTACCATAGCGCAAGGCATACATTTGGTTAAGTCCGCAGGGCTCTACCCGGCTGGGCATTAACAAAAAGTCGGCACCAGCATACATTTGGTGGCTCAGCTTTTCGTTATACCCAATCCTTGAATTATAGTAACCAGTAAGCGGCGCATTTAAATTGGCCAACTCCCACTCCACCGCCGGCTCTCCGCTACCCAGTATTAAAAAATTCATTTTACCCTCCATATGATAAACTGAATCGTAGATAGCTTTGGGTAACAGATCGGCAGCTTTTTCATGCACCAGCCTGCCAATAAAAATAAACAGGGGTTTATTGATATCGAGGTTAAACTCGTCGCACAGTATTTTTTTATTGGCCAGTTTTCCTTCTGCAGCATCGGCAGTGCTGTATTGAAAACCGATGTATTGATCGGTGGAAGGATCCCAAACGGCGTTATCAATACCATTTAGTATGCCCATTGATTTACCCCTTTCGTATTCAAACAGGTTTTCGAGGCCATTGGCATTCTGCCGCATTTCTTGCAGGTAACTGTTACTTACGGTAGTAACCCTTTGGGCACATTTAACAGCGCTTGCCAGCGGGTTGATGGTATCATTCCAATCAAGCTTACCCCATTGCCAGCTATCCCAAACAGGCAGGTAGTGCGATTTATCCCAGCCCATCCAACCCTGGTATTGTGCATTGTGTATGGTAAGTACCACGGGTATAGCAGCCAACTGCTTGTATTGAAAACAGTGCTGCATCATAAAAGGGATAAGCCCGGTATGATGATCGTGTACATGTACAAGTGATGGTGGGTGCTGCCATTGAGCTATCCAGTCTACCACGGCTATCTGAAAAGCAGTAAAGCGTTCGGCATCATCATCGTAGCCATAAATATTTTCCCTGTCGAGCAATCCGTTTATATCCACCAGGTACAAATCAAACCCCAGTTTATTGGCAGCCTCTTTTATAACCGTATAATTAAGCCAGTAAGGGCCCATATTAAAACTACCCTTATGCACCACCTCAAAATCGTTTTGATATAAAAATTTAGTGCGGTACATAGGCATTACCACTTTGGTAATATGCCCCAGGTGTTGCTGGTATTTTGGTAAAGCCCCCACAACATCGCCCAATCCGCCAGCCTTGGCTACCGGGTAACATTCTGCACTTACATGTAATATTTCCATCGTAATTAATTGGCTGGTTTTGGTTGAGTAATTGATTGGTAACGAAGCAACCAATTAGTTGCATAAATATATATAAGATTGATATTGAAAAATGGAACGTAATAAAATTTATTTTAACCCTTATAAACTCATCATTACTGTACCGCTCCATAAATAATCCATTCAAAAAAAACTACCGGTTGTTTAATGCAGCTGCTATGATTACAAAAGCGCTAATAGCTGCACTTACCAGCATTGATAACATTTATATTTTTTAATCACCGATGGCTGATGCAAAATGATTTATAACAAATGAGCAATATCGTAAAACGAAATGGAGATTTTTTTTTCGATTGCTTAATTTATTCTATTTTGAGCAGCCTAAAAACTAACGAATATGCCAACAACGCAAAAAGAGTTTGCAAGCAATACACCTGCAACCACTATTCCTACCAATTATGGGGCGCTAGCTAACCTTGTAATTGTATTTTTTTTCTGGGGTTTTATTGCTG
Organism: Bacteroidota bacterium; assembly: GCA_039796475.1. GTDB lineage: Bacteria > Bacteroidota > Bacteroidia > Chitinophagales > Chitinophagaceae > Ferruginibacter. The sequence continues at coordinate 22,116 of JBDKJT010000089.1, forward strand.
CTTCCAATAGTATCCTTATTCCATTTTGTAAAACACATTTTCAACTCAACCAGTTTCAATCCCAGTTGATCGGCTCTGCTTTTTATGGTGCATATTTTATCGGTTCTCTTATATTATTCATCAGCTCTAACATTATCGGCACCGATCTTTTAAATAAAATTGGCTACAAAAAAGGCATCATTTATGGCTTAATCATATCTGTTGTTGGTGCTTTGCTAATCATTCCTTCGGCCAATGCCGGATCGTTTAATGCTATTTTAGGCTCGCTGTTTATTGTAGCGTTGGGTTTTTCTTTACAGCAAACCGCCGCACAGCCATTTGCCATAACCCTGGGCGACCCTTCTACCGGTTCTCACAGGCTTAACCTCGGCGGCAGTGTAAACTCTTTGGGTACTACACTTGGGCCAATTATTGTAAGCTTTTTTCTTTTTGGTAAAGTAGGTGCTAAAGATGTGGTGGTAACCGTTACCAACATCAATACCCTATACCTGATTGTGGCAGGGGTATTTGCTGCGGTGGCCATATTCTTTTCTATTTCCAAATTGCCCGACGGCAAAAACGATGAAAAATTTGAAAAGGCCAACAAAGCCTCCTCTTCATTAATAATGATGACAGGCGCTATTGTTGCGGTAATTGTATTGGGGCAGCTTACGGATATCTCTAAAACTATTTTACTGCTAATGATCATGATCATTGTTATCGGTATTTTATTTTTCTCAAATGCCAAAGCCAATCAAAACCAGGAAGGCTGGGGAGCGATGAAATATGAGCAACTTATTTATGGCATGATTGCAATTTTTGTGTACGTAGGTGTAGAGGTAACGATAGACAATAATTTTGGCGCATTGCTAAAAACCCCCGGTTACCTTACCGAACAAGGCTTGGATGAAAGCATGATCTCAAAATATGTGTCGCTATACTGGGGTAGTTTAATGATAGGCCGGTGGACAGGAGCTGTAAGTGTATTTAACCTGTCTGCACAAATGAAAAAGATAATGATGGCAGTAGTGCCCTTTGCCGCTTTTGCAATTGTGTTATTTGTAAACAGCCTTAATGGCAGCGATGTAAGCGACCTTTACTATTATGCCATTTGCGTTGCCATTGCAGTAATCGGCTTTTATTTTGGCCAGGAAAAGCCAGTAAAAACACTGGTTACTGTATCTATCATGGCTGCCGCTGCAATGGTAATTGGTGTACTTACCAATGGCATTGTATCTGTTTACGCACTAATGGCCGGCGGGCTGTTTTGCTCGGTAATGTGGCCTTGTATTTTTTCGCTAGGCGTTGCCGGTTTAGGAAAATATACTTCACAGGGTTCTGCATTTTTAATTATGATGATATTGGGTGGCGCAGTAATTCCCCCACTGCAAGGCGCCTTTGGTGATATTAGCTCAATTGGTTTTCATGCAAGTTACCTGCTGGCAGCCGTTTGCTTTGTATGCCTTGCCCTACTGGCGTTAAAACTAAAAAGCATCCTATCTAAACAAGGCCTTAATTTTGATGAGCAGATAGGCGGCGGACATTAAACTATTAGTAATAAAATAAACAGCACAATTTTTATGAGTAAGTATGCAATTGGTATTGATGTGGGTGGCACTACTACCAAATTTGGAATTGTAGATGAAAAGGGCAATATACTGGAGCAAGACAGGATGCCCAGCAACCAACATGATATCATTGAAGATTATATTGATGAGCTGCACAGCAAAATGCAGCCAATGATTGAAAGGGCTGGCGGCACAGCTAATATAAAAGGTATTGGCATGGGTGCACCCAACGGCAATATTTACACTGGCACTATTGAGTATGCACCTAACCTTAAATGGAAAGGCATTATACCCGTTGCCGAAATGATGCAGAAAAAATTTGGCCTCGAGTGCAAACTTACCAACGATGCCAATGCAGCTGCAGTGGGCGAAATGATGTATGGCTGCGCCATTGGCATGAAGCATTTTATCACCATCACCCTTGGCACAGGTGTGGGCAGCGGCATTGTGATTGATGGCAAAATAGTAGTAGGGCACGATGGCTTTGCCGGCGAGTTGGGCCACACCATCATCAGGCCAGGAGGCCGCCTGCACAAGGGTACAGGCATGCATGGCAGCCTGGAAGCCTATGCATCTGCCACCGGCGTAAGGGATACTGCTATTGAACTGCTTACACAGCACCCCGAAAAAGAAAGCTTGTTGCGTAATTATGCCCTCAACGATCTTACCAGCCAAACGGTACATGAGTGTGCCCTGCAGGGAGATGCCATTGCCAACGATATTTTTGAATTTACCGGGCAAATACTCGGCGAATCGCTGGCTAACTTTATCATGTTTTCGTCACCGGAGGCAATTGTGTTGTTTGGCGGATTAACCAAAGCAGGCCCGCTGCTGCTTAACCCTACCCGCCAATATATGGAAGCCAACCTGATGCCCATTTTTAAAAACAAGGTAAAACTTTTATTTAGCGAACTAAAAGAGGCAGATGCCGCTATATTGGGCAGCAGCGCCTTGGTTTGGTAAATATTAACGCTTGATATATTGCAGCCCGGCCTTGTTAAATAGTGCCGGGCTGTTTTGTATAATAGCAACGCTGGCAAACAACTATTATTAGCAAAAAAGTATACCTTAGTTACCACACAATCATTTATTATGAGGCCATATATTTTAGCAGAAAATAACTGGAAAAATATTAAAGCATTTAACTGCCAGCTGGCCATATTACCCTGGGGCGCTACCGAAGCTCATAATTATCACCTGCCTTACGGCACCGATATTATAGAAGCTGAAAATATTGCTGCAGAGGCTGCCCGCCTTGCCTGGCAGCAAGGCGCCGCACTTACGGTACTGCCCGTAATTCCTTTTGGTGTAAATACCGGCCAGGCAGATATCACCCTCGATATCAACCTAAACCCCAGCACCCAAATGGCTATACTAAATGACATTATTGAAGTGCTTAACCGGCAGGGTATTTACAAACTATTGATTGTAAACAGCCATGGCGGCAACGATTTCAGGCAAATATTAAGAGAGCTGGGCCTGCGTTATCCAAATATGTTTTTAAGCAGTTGTAATTGGTACAACAGCCTGGATAAAAAACAATATTTTGAGCATGCCGGCGATCATGCCGATGAAATGGAAACCAGCCTGCTGATGTACCTGGCACCACACCTGGTACAACCCCTGGAGCAAGCGGGTGATGGTAATGTAAAAAAACACATCATACCCTATTTTTCAGAAGGATGGGTTTGGGCAGAGCGCCGGTGGAGCCAGGTAAGCGAAGATACCGGCGTGGGATACCCCAAGGCTGCAACAGCACAAAAAGGGCAGCGTTTTTTTGAAGATGTTACCAACAAATTGGCCAGCCTGTTTATACAATTATGCAATATGAGCATTGATAACATGTATCACTAATGTATTGCTATTTAAAAACCGCTTTCACTTATTATTCAATTACCAGCGTTATGAAATCGTTTTTACTGTTAATGTCTTTTAATGTGCTTTGCCTCTCCGCCTACTGCCAGCAATTAAGACCTGTAGACGAATTGGTAAACAAGATGTGTGCATCCATCAGCGCTAATATGGATAAACCCGACTCGGTAAATTTTAGAATGGCTGCCCAAGAAAACTTTCCGGCTTATTTGCAGCAATACCCCAACAGTGACCCCGAAAAAGTGTTTGACACCGTTTTTTTACGCTTGCAAAACACCTGTAAAGCTTTTGTACAGCTGCTTGCCAAAGACAGGAGCAAAGATCAAAACTGGACCGACGCCAGCAGCATGGCAACCAGTAAAATGAGTAAAAAAGAATGCGACGATTTTTTTGCCGGCGATCATTATTATTATCTTGAACCTGGTGGAGATACCACCTGGCTATCCATTAGCGGTGGCTACTGGATAGATCATATGGCAGATGGCACATACTCAAAATTAACACTGGCAAAAACCAGTGATGCCGATTTTGAATTATCCTTTATCCAAAGTAACAACAGTGTAAAAGGCGCACTTAGCAAACCAGGCGATAAATACTTGTACAGGCTGATAGAAAAAGGCGATGGCTTTTATACCCTTTGTGTGGGCATGCCAAATATTGAGCATTATTCTTTATTCAAAATTTTTTATAGATAAGCCAACTATCTTGTAGCCGTAATTCACCAATACCTAATGTATGTTAAGTTGGCATTTTTTGTTGCAAGCCAAACCCAATAAACTTATAATTACTTTGCTGAGCACTGAAAAAACCACTGACTATTCAGGTTAATCATTTTTTACAGGCTTCACTGTATAGCCCTCTTTTTTTAACAAGGCAATCAACCCTTTATCCCCCACCAGGTGCCCGGCACCTACTGCCACAAATACTGGCTGCTGCTTCATAATCGTTTTTAGTTGCACTACCCAATTGGCATTTCTTTTATCCAACAAAATATCCTGGTAATCTTCCAAGCCAAACGCATCGTTGTTAAACAACTGTTGCATACGGCTCAATTGCTGATTTTTATACACCTGCACCATGGTATCAAAATAATGACGGTAAGCGCCCATGCTGTCAATACTTTTTAATAACTCTTTGGCTTGCTGCTGGTAAGGAATACTGTCAAACACGGCGGATTGAAACGCCATGGTTTCCAGCCCACGTACTTCCTTTTTTTGAGTCTTAGCCAGTTTAAGCAACTCCTCCTCTACACCACTAACCGTTTTGCAGGGTAATAATTTAGGATACATGAGTGCTATTAAAAAATAGGGTTTTACTGACTCCAAAAAGTCAATTGGAGTGCCCAGGCTATCTTTAAAAAAACTGGATATTTTTTTATACTCTGCTTCGCTATATAAATCCCTGATTTTTTTTCCGTCTTTCATTTGCAACATAGCCAGGCCACCCATCATTACGGCAGGGTCATCCATATCCAGTTCCATATACAACAGTTTGCTGTTGAGTACGGCAGTTTTTAAGGCCTCGCTAAACACAATATCGCCCCTGCACATCAGGTGAAATGTGCCAAACAAATAACTACGCTGCGTAAGCCCTTTGCCGCTTACCTCCCATAGCAGGGTATTGCTATTTTTGTTAATGGGCAAGCTGGCTTGCTGCTGCGATTTACAACTTAAAACCAGTACACAAAATGTAAGTATAAATAAAACAGGCCGCATCTTTAAACATTTTGAATGATAAGGAAAATTGAAATTAACAGGTTTATCAAAGCATAAATTCATTTAAAACCAACTATGCACATCGCCCTTTATAGTAAAGGATATCAAAAGACTTTTATGCCGGGCTATCTCACCCTGTTATTTGACAACCTGGTACAAGCTGCCGCCACGGCTAAATAAACGGTCTACTTTTTTTTCAACTGCAGCATCTGTTTGCACAGCCGGTGCATGATGTGGTTTTATCCGGGCATCCATCACCAGCGGCCCCTTGCAACCCCAATGTTTATTTTCGGTAAAGCTATTAATACCATACATATCATGCGATGGGTTGCAACGGGTAAAGGCCACCCATAAAAAATTATTGATAGCTGCCGCAACAAACGCAGCATCATCCGCCAGCAACAACAATACCACCTCACCACCATTGGCATCGGTACAGTTTTGTTGCTGTAATTGCTGATTTAGCAGGTTTACCTGTTGTTGGGCATCCTGCTGTGTAGTAAATGCGGCACACTGCAAAGCCACTACACCCGGCATTACCAGGCGGGCATGGCCAAAGCCATGCAATTGCTGCAGGCAGGCGGGCACTTCGGCAGCCAATGTACGCAGCGCTGCTCCATATGCTGCCAGTACTACTTTGCTACCAGTATTTAGTCCGGTACCAGAGTAATCAAGCGTATCGATGGTGGTATTGGTATAAAAATGAACATCCCTTGCAAGGTTAATTCTGCACAAAACATATTGCAGGTATTCGCTCACATGATGGGTATGCAACCTGTTGGTATCATCGGCTGTAATAAATAAAAATTTAGCAAGGCTTAGCTGGCCGGTACCTAAAATATGGTTGGCAATGGTTAATATTTCTGCTGGTTGGCGGGCTGGTGCATACGGCGTATACCGCTCACTACCTATTGCCAGTAATAAAGGATGTACCCCGGCAGCATCTACAGCATGCACTTCTTTTAACCCCGGAATTTCGGCTTGTATGGCACTGCCGGTAATCTCATGAATTAGCTGACCAAAGCTGGTATCTTCCTGCGGCGGCCTGCCCACCACAGTAAATGGCCATATGGCGTCTTTTTTTGCATATACTTTTTTTATACGCAACAGTGGAAAAGGGTGCTCCAGGCTATAATACCCAAGATGATCACCAAAGGGGCCTTCGGGCTTGTTTTCGCCGGGATACACTTCGCCCGTTATCACAAAATCAGCATCGGTGCTAATGGCAAATCCATCCCGGTAGCAATACCTAAACCTGCGGCCACCCAGCACACCGGCAAAAGTCATTTCGCTAATACCCTCTGGCAATGGCATTACAGCCGCTACAGTATGGGCAGGCGGGCCACCGGCAAATACACTTACTTTTAGCGGCTCACCTTTACGGTTAGCCTTTGTTTGGTGTACTCCTATACCTCGGTGCAACTGGTAATGCAGGCCTGCTTCTTTACCGGGCTCGTAGGCGTTGCCTGAAATTTGAATACGGTACATGCCCAGGTTGGCATGCATAATTCCCGGCGTATCTGCATCTTCTGTATATACTTGCGGCAGGGTTACAAAAGCGCCGCCATCCATTGGCCAATGATGTATTTGAGGAATTTGTTGTAGCGCTATTTGTTGGTGAAGTACCGGCTTTGAATAAGGATTTTTTAGCGGCAGGGCTTTAACAGCCGCTACTGCCGCAGAAAAATTTTTTAAAGGATGTTTAAAAGCTTTTACCGGGTTATTTTTTAATTCTATCAACTGCTGCACCTGCTGCAAGCTGTGCCTGAATATAAATTTGCTGCGCTGTAAAGTGCCAAATATATTGGAGGCAGCTCTAAACGGACTTCCTTTTACATTTTCAAATAACAAGGCTGGCCCACCAGCTTCGTGTACACGTAAATGAACAGCGGCCATTTCAAGATATGGATCCACTTCTTCTTTAACTCTTACCAGCTGCCCTGCCTGTTCAAGATCTTGCAAGCAGGCTTCCAGCGATGAATATGCCATTCGGTTTTATTTGCTGCTAAGTTAAAACAAGCTGGCTGGCAAAAAGTTGATATATAAAAATGAATTTGCATTAAAGTACCCTTACCGGGCAACCCAGGCCATTTTTACTGCCGCCGCTGTTGGCATTGTTGATACGAAAACTAACCGATGCCCCTACAATATAGTAATAATCAGTGCGGCGTGGGCTGCCTCTTGTAATACCCTGGCCGGGATATGCTAGTGGCGGCTTTAACTCATCGCCTCTAAAAGCCATCTCTACTGCTTTTGCTCCGTTGTTGATTAACAAATCGTTTCTGTCTGCATAGGTGGTGCTTACATCATCCAAATAATCGGTGGAGGTTTTTCTCAGTCCAGCCTCCAGCCGCAGCATAGTATTGTCATTGAGTGCAAATTTTAGTCCACCCCCAAATGGAATTACCATACTACTAAGTGCATACTTTGTGCGGCCATTGTAAAAGCCCTGCCCTTCTGTACCCAGCGGCTGTAAATACACTTTGTTGCCTAATGAATCTTTTGCTGAGGGATTAAATTTAAAAAAACCAATTCCTGCAAACAGGTAGGGCGCCCAGCCATGTTCGTACACATTCAATAAATCATATTCTATTGCAAGATGAAACTCGGTAACAGGACTGCTAAAGCTAAGATTGCGCTTTTTTACCGTAGTGCCAGTGGAATCAGCCCCGGTTACTTTTGCAAATACCACTTGCCCACGGATATATAATTTTTCGGTAACCTCGTAATAAAGCCCGGCACCAAAAGCAGGCTTAATGTTATTAAACGTAAGCCGGGCACTTTGTAAATCGCCCTGGTAATTACTAAAGCCCCCCAATACATTCAGGTGTACTTTTTGTGCACCTGCAGCCAGGTGCATTAAAAAAAAACTAATTAAAAGTATTGTCTGTTTCATAGTTATCTATTAAATTTTCATAGAGCACAGCATAACCATTCAAATACGATGCCTGATTATTGGTTGAGTACCGGCAACATCCAATAAAATATTAATGAAAAATATTGGCTTGTTTGATAGGTGTACAATGCTCGGCAGCAATTTGCACCCTGCCCTCTTTTTTTATAAGCGTTATGCTGCAGCGCTGGTCTTCGTTAAAAGGTACACCTTTGTACACGCCCTTACCTCGCCAACGGGTACTTACCACAGCAGTTTGATCGTACAATTGTATATCAAAATCACTCCTCGACATGCTTTGTAATTGGTAGGTGGCTGAGCCGGCAGTTTGCACCACACTATCCCTGCTAAAAAGGCCACCCGATTGAGTAAAGTATGTGTACCCATTTGCCAGCACCGAATCTACCTGCTGAAGGTTTTTATTTCGCCAGCCCTCATCAAACTGTTTAATGGCTGCAGTTACTTCATCAAGGGTTAATACCGCCTGCCGCTGGCGGCAACCCATTGCCAAACAAAGTACCAATAAGCATCCTGCAATTTTTTTCATGGGTGCAAATATATTGCAACTACAATAAATGGGACTGTCATCAACTCGCCGGCTTTGGTTAAATATTTTTTTATGTAAATAGAAAAAGCCTAATATTTGCAGTATACAATACTACGAATATGAAATTCTTTTTTTGCTGCTAATCCTTTTTGCAGCAATACTTGCGGGCTAATCTACTAAAACGACCTTTTCGTTTTAATCGCTATATCGTATTACCATTACCTACTTAAAAGAATTTCAACAATGTCTACTGTTCAATCAATCAATCGTACGAATAATAAATTGTTTCAACTCATCCGCCAATCGCTCAATGGCGAGCTGCAGGATTATACAACGGGCAGTATACGCCGGGCGGTAATTTTACTGGCCATACCTATGATGCTGGAGATGTGTATGGAAAGTGTATTTGCTGTAGTAGATATATTTTTTGTAAGCCACCTGGGCAAACATGCCACCAGCGTTGTGGGGTTAACAGAATCTGTTATTACCATCATTTACTCGCTGGCCATCGGCATCAGCATGGCAGCTACAGCAATGGTAGCCCGGCGTGTGGGCGAAAAAAATTATGCCGAGGCATCCCGGGCGGGTATGCAGGCCATGGTGATAGCTGTAACAATTACATTGGTGATAAGTGTGGTTGGTTTTATTTTTTCTGAAGATTTATTGCGATGGATGGGTGCCGAGGAGCAAGCCATCAAAAGCGGTGTAAGCTATACCCGGATATTGATGGGTGGCAGTATGGTGATAATGCTGCTGTTTTTGCTAAATGGTATTTTTAGAGGGGCCGGCGATGCCATGATGGCGATGAAAAGCTTGTGGCTGGCCAATATTTGCAATATTATTTTATGCCCGCTGCTAATACGTGGATGGGGCCCCATACCGGCAATGGGTATTACCGGTGCCGCAATGGCCACTACTATTGGCCGGGGTATTGGAGTGCTGTACCAGCTGTGGCATTTATTTAACGGCAAAAGGCTGGTGAAGTTTACCTTAAAATACCTGGTGCCCGATAAAGCAATTATCCGCTCTGTAATTGAAATTGCCGGGCCAGCCACCTTACAGTTTTTGATAGGGTCTGGCAGTTGGATAGTACTGGCAATGCTGGTAGCACATACTGGTGCAAGCGATGCATCGGCCGGTTATCAAATTGCTATCCGGTTGGTAATGTTTTTTATATTGCCCGCCTGGGGAATGAGCAATGCTGCGGCAACGCTGGTGGGGCAAAACCTGGGTGCCGGCCAACCCCAAAGAGCAGAAGACTCCGTATTAAAAACGGCCAAATACAATGCCCTGTTTATGGCGGTTGTTTCAATTATTTTGCTGGTATTTGCACCTGGCATAATTGCATGGTTTACTAAAGAAACGGCAGTGGCCGCCTATGCTGTAAATGCCGTACGCATTATTACCAGTGGTTATATTTTTTATGGCATTGGCATGGTGCTTAGCAATGCATTTAATGGTGCCGGCGACACCAAAACCCCTACGGTGATTAACCTTTTTGGTTTTTGGTTTTTTCAAATACCACTGGCTTACACCCTGGCAGCTATATTAAAAATGGGGCCGTTGGGCGTATTTATTGCCATACCAGTGGCCGAAACCGCTATTAGTATAGCTGCATATTTTATTTTTAAACGGGGTAAATGGAAACTAAAGCAGGTTTAAAATTAATAGCAACAGCTTTGCTGGTAAAATAGGCACACTATCCCATATCGCCATCTTCACTATCCATTTGGATATATATAAAGGCTGCCCCTAGTTCGTTAGCTGCCTCTTTAAACAAAGCCAGCTGGCGTGCAAATTTTTGTTGATGAAAGGAGGTTAGATGAATGCATTGCACTACAACAGGCAATGGCAATTCGGTAGTAAGCATATCCCATAAGGCATCCAGGTTGTGGCCAAAATATTCGGGTAAATCAAACTGTTTTTTACATTGGTTGTAAAATTGATGATAGGTATGTATGCCCTTAAAGTCTAGAGTAATTACCTGGCTCATTGCGGTATAAATGTTTTATAATGATCGTAGGTAATATATAATAACCCATCGCTGCTGTATAGCAAGCGGTGGGCATTGCGGCTACCGCAGTGATAGTCTATATCTGCTTCCATCCATTGGCGCCCGGCAGCTTTTGGCAAGCGGCCTTCCCGGTTGCTAAAATAATCGCCGCCGATGGCCCGGCCGGGCAATACATCGCACAAATTACCTGCACCGGGCTGCCAGCCTTGTTGCCTTGCCTGCTTTTTTGTAATATAATAATCGGGCAATTGCCCATGTTTTTTAACATAAGGCACCACCACCGCTGCCCGGGTAAGTTCATCAATGGAAGTACCTGCCTGTGTAGTTGAGTTAGCAGGTTTTATGCCTGGCGATACGGTTGGGGTATCCCTAATTGTTACGGGCCTTGGTTTAAACAGCTTTACCAGCCATATGCCAGCAAATAATAACAGCAGTATGCCGCCAATAAGGCGGTAACTGTTGTTGCGAAGGCCAGCCGGGCTTTTAGCGTTTTTACGCATTGTGTATTACCCCTTCTTGTTTTTTGATTTTGCCGGTACGGGCAGCAACTTAAAATAAGTGGCAACAAAACGATTGTCTTTTATTTCACCCTGTACTTGTGCTTTTCTTACCGCATTGCAAAAGCCGTCTTTAGCATGAGCATCGCCATGTTCATCTATTTGGCTGCCATCTACAAAATATGCCTTGCCATCAATCTTTACAGCAAGATCGCAGCTTTCGCCCTTAAGGCCAAACTTACACTCTCCGCAAGATGCATCCACTGTTAACAAGGGTTTGCCAGCATCCGGGGCATTTTTTGATGTGCCTGCTTGTGCAGCAGCGGCTAACACCAACAATAGCGATACAGCGGTTATCATTATTTTTTTCATACCCGTAATTTACACATTTTTACGCCGGCACAATTGGCACACCGGTTTTATTGTTACTTAAAAATTTGTTTAATATCCCCGCCACTGCAGCCGATACCGCCAACAAACTCAGCAGTAAAAAACCTTTTGATAAATTTGACTGCTCCGATATAAGGCCAATGAGTGATGGCCCGGCTAAAAAACCTACCAGCCCACCGGTAGTAACCATAGCAAAACCTTCTACAGTACTTACACCCGGTATATTGGCAGATGCACTAAACAACACCGGCACAATGCAGGAACATCCAAAACCCACCAGGGTATAACCCACAATTGCTGTAAGCATGCCGGGGGCAAAACTTACCAGCAAAAAACCAACGGCAGCAAGTAAACTGCCGCCAATTACAATTTTTTTACCCCCAATTTTAGCAATCAATCCATCGCCATTCAGCCGGCCCAGCGTCATGGCTATTGAAAAGCCTGCATAGCCAAAGCTGATATAATTTTTAGACACTTTTAATACTTCTTTAAAATACAAAGCACTCCAATCGGCCACACATCCTT
>JBDKJT010000090.1:0-7397 GCA_039796475.1 Bacteroidota bacterium
TTATTAAGGATGATATTTTAATGTGCAAACAATTGGGTTGCGATGGTGTATCAGCAGGCGCTCAAACAATTGATGGCCAAATAGACCTGGAAAAAATGAAGCAACTGGTGGAATGGGCTTATCCAATGCAAGTAACCTGCAACCGGGCATTTGATGCGGTACCAGATCCTTTTGCAGCGCTTGACAGCTTAATACAAGCTGGTTGCTCAAGGGTACTTACATCGGGCCTTGCCGCAGCCGCACCTGATGCTGCTGCATTATTGCAGCAATTGGTACAATACGCAGCCGGGCGTATCAGCATTATGCCCGGTGCCGGTGTACGTTCGGCAAACATCAGCACACTTATACAACAAACAGGCGCCAGCGAATTTCACAGCTCTGCCCGAAAAACCATGCCCAACCCCATGCACTATAGCAACCGCCAGGTTACAGATGCCGGCAATTTGTATATTGCCGATTTTGACGAACTAACAAAAATGGTAAACATCTTACAGCAACATAGCAGCTAACAGCATTGCTTGTAGCCAATATTTTTTTACTCCTTATATCCGGCTTATTTTCGCCGCATGCCCAACATGCATCCTCATATATTAACATTACTGCAATGCATCCACCTGGAGGAAAAAGAGCAGGTACAACGTTTTAGCCTCGACCAGCAGCATACCTTAAAACAACTAAAAGCCGAAGGGCTGGCCTTGCATCCCATCATTGTTACCCGTAAAAATTTTGGCTATGCCGATTATCCTGAAATAAGTTTTCGCCTGCCTTTTCCGGCAGAAAACAACCTGTTTAAAGATGGTGCCGCCATTGAGTGCTTTTTTAATGGCGAAGAACCAGTAAAAGGAGTATTGCTGAACATGGATGGCATGAGTGGCGAGTTCAGGCTATTTGCGCCTGATTTTCCCGATTGGATAGAAGACAAAGGCGTAGGGATAAAACTAGCCCCCGACCAGCGTACCACCAGTATTATGAAAAAAGTGCTGAACGAGTTGGAGGGCAACAAAAAACTTTACCAACTGTTTTTACAATTACACGGCAACCAGCAAGCTCCGGCACCAATCATTACCCAATCTCCTGCACTAACGTTTATAAACAGCCGCCTTAACAGCAGCCAGCAGGCCGCTATTAATGCCATTGTACAAAACGAACAAATGGTAATAGTGCACGGGCCGCCGGGCACAGGCAAAACCACTACACTAGTAGAAGCCATCACACAACTGGTGCTGCAAGGCAAAAAAATACTGGTATCTGCACCCAGCAATACCGCCGTGGATAATATTGCCAAAAGCTTGCTTAAAAATAATTTACAGGTACTGAGAGTTGGCAACAGCAGCAAAACCTATGAGGCCATATTTGCCCATACTCCAGAAGGTAAATTGGCAGGCAGCAAGCTGCAAAAAGAAATTAAACAGTTGAAAATACGGGCTGAGGAATTTAGAAAAATGGCCCTGAAATATAAACGCAGTTTTGGTAAAGCAGAAAGAGAACAGCGGCAACTTTTATTTAAAGAAGTAAAAAACATAAGACTCGAAATAAAAAAAATACAAGCCTACAACGAAGAAAAACTATTTACCGAAGCACAGGTAATACTGGGCACTCCCATTGGCCTGTATGATGCCGGTATCAACCATCTGGCTTTTGACACCCTGGTAATGGACGAGGCCGGGCAATGTATTGAGCCGCTGGCATGGTGTATTTTTTCGCTTGCAGATAAATATGTATTGGCTGGAGATCACCTGCAGTTACCGCCTACCGTACTTAGCAACGAGGCTGCCCGGCAAGGTTTTAACCAATCGATTTTAGAAGTGGCTGTAAATACGATACCCGCTGTTTTTTTATTAAACACACAGTACCGCATGCACCAGGGTATCGCCGGATTTTCCAGTAATTATTTTTACAATGGCTTATTGCAAACGGCTGTACACTTGCAGCAGGCTGGCACACCTGTTACCTTTATTGATACAGCCGGCAGTGGCTTTAATGAAGTACAAGGCAGCGATGGCACAAGCTTGCAAAACGAAGGCGAGTTAAAAATAATACAACAGTTAATAGCAGCAGAAGCAATCAATACAACTGCTGCAGCCTTTATTTCGCCCTATGCCGGCCAGGTTACTGCGGCTAAACAATTGCTGCCGGCCCAAATGAGGATGAGTACCATTGATAGCTTTCAGGGGCAGGAAAAAGAAATCATCCTTTTATCATTGGTAAGAAGCAATGATGAAGGAGAGATCGGCTTTTTAAAAGATTACCGCCGGATGAACGTAGCCATTACCCGTGCCAAAAACCAGTTGTACGTAATTGGTGATAGCGCCACCATTGGGGCCGATCCATTTTACAATGCATTTTTAACTTATGTAGAGCAACAGGGCCTTTACAGAACAGTGTGGGAATTTGATTTAACCTAACCCTATAACCTGCCATTTTATGCTTTGTCATTTACACCCATTTCAATTAAGCGATACCAGCATACAGCTATGGATACCCGATGCCGGTTGGGTACAACAGCAATACCAGCAACAGCTGCAAGCAGGCAAGGCAGTTGATTTTCCATATTGGGCACAAGTATGGCCTGCTGCTAAAGCACTGGCGGCATATATTGCAGCCAACCCTGCACTTGTGCAAAACAAACATGTAGTAGAAATGGCAGCAGGGCTGGGTTTGCCGGGTTTAACAGCCGCCCGTTTTGCCAGCCGGGTAATCATCAGCGATTATATAGAAGCGCCCTTGCACCTGGTAAAAAAATCGGCAACGGAAAATAAATTTACCAATGTACACTGCAGCATCCTTAACTGGAATAATGCCGATGCTGACCCAAATACAGAAGTGTTGTTACTAAGCGACATCAATTACGACCCCACCTGCTTTGACAAATTACTATCTATGCTGCATCAATTTTTGCAGGCAGGCACCACCATACTACTAAGCACACCGCATCGCATAGCCGGAAAAACTTTTATTGAAATGCTTAAACCTTGGGTGGTTAACCAGCAACTGTTTGCCATACCACACCAACAGCAATCCGTTGATTGCAGTGTTTACCATCTACAGCATTAATATCCCGCCAGGTTATCTTTTTTAAAATCTTCTACCTCTTGCATATATTGTAATGCATCGGTGAGCAACGTCCACTCCCGTCCGCTAAATAAAAACCTGAACCATTTTTTACCAGCATTTTCTATCCGGATATTTTTGTACAACCATACCGATACCATTGTAAAAAAAAGGGCGATGGGTACGGATATCAGCCAAAATTTCATCCCACTACCCTGTATCATTTGTGCCGACCAAAACCAGGTGCAATAAAAGGGCGATTGTAAAAACAATATTCTTGTTATTTGAATGGTAGATGTTTGCAATGCACAAATTTTTTGCTGCACTTTTACAATATTGCTGCTAAAATCCAGCTGAGATATTAGCCATATATGGCGGGCATATACCAGCACTGCCATAAAAGTAACCGCAGCAATACACAACAACGATATACAGAAATACAGATTACTAAAACCATTGGCCCATACTAAAAAAAGCAGCAAGGCCGTCCACACCACACCCAAAAGCATTACCGCTTTTTTTATCCGCAACAGCGATGTCATTTTATTGCCGGCTTTTAGCGCCTGCAATTGCCCAAATGTTTGCACATTTTGTATAATGGATTGCATATTAAGCAAACGGGTTTCATCCAATTTGGCCTCCAACACCTTCCACATATTTTTTAATTCATTTTCTTGCATGGCTAATATTTTATTTCTTTTTCAATTTGTTGCTTTAGTTTTTCTTTAACCCTGCTAAGCCGGGTGGCTACATTTGTTTCTGTAATACCCAGCACTTCAGCCATCTCTTTGTACGTTTTTTCTTCAAAGTACAATAACAGCAAGGCTTTATCCAGCGGCTTCAGTAAGGCAATATATTTTTGCAGCAGTTTGGCCTGCTCTTGTTGCTGCAGGTTGCACTCATCCGTTGTATCCTCCGCCACAGGCAATAGCACCCTGTTGATGGCATTTCGTTTTTCTTGCCTGTAAAAAGATATAGCCACATTAAGAGATACCCGGTACATCCAGGTGGTAAACCGGTATTGTTGGTTGTATGTTGGGTAAGATCGCCATAGTTGGTAGATAATTTCCTGCACCAGGTCGTCTTTACTATTAAAACCGGTAGCATACATACTGGCTACTTTTATAACAATACCCTTATGCTGCTCCAGCAATTGTAAAAAAGAAGTTGTTTGTTGTTCATCCACCATGCAGGCCAAAAATATTTTATTATTATTCGCCACTATTACCAAAAAATCACAAACCCGTTCAATTATTTTTTTTCTGGATACTGGTATAAAATTTACTTGCGGCGAATTTGAATTATACCCTATATTTGCGCCCCGGCAAGTCTTATACGACCAGCTCCTGTTGAACTCCCCCAGGACCGGAAGGTAGCAAGGGTAGATGGTTGAGCGGTGCGATGTAAGTAACTTGCCGGTTTTTTATTTGTATTTTTCGGCACCCGCCATCGCTGCACAACACTTTTAGGCAGCTTTAATTACCACAAGTGTTTCAATTTATTTTACTTTTGCGCTTTACATAATTTTATTCATTAAAAGTTTAATCCCTTTGGGGATGCAGTTATGAAATTTTTTATAGATACAGCCAACCTGTCACAAATTAAAGAAGCCAACGACCTCGGTATTTTAGATGGTGTAACCACCAACCCATCATTAATGGCAAAAGAAGGCATCAAGGGAGAAGAAGCCGTGATGGCCCATTACAAAACCATTTGCGATATGGTAGATGGCGATATTAGTGCCGAAGTAATTGCTACCGATTTTGACGGCATCATTGCCGAAGGCAAAAAACTGGCCGCCATTCACCCCAACATTGTGGTAAAAGTGCCGATGATAAAAGATGGCATTAAAGCCATTAAATGGTTTACCGAAAATGGCATCAAAACAAACTGCACGCTGGTATTTTCTGCCGGGCAAGCTATATTGGCGGCTAAAGCCGGAGCTTCTTACGTATCGCCTTTTATAGGCCGTGTAGATGATAGTGGATGGGATGGAATGGATTTGATACACCAGCTTCGCCAGATATTTTCGGTACAGGGTTACAAAACCGAAATACTGGCTGCCTCTATCCGCAACCCAAATCATATTATTAAATGTGCAGAAGCCGGTGCAGATGTATGTACCTGCCCATTAGATTCAATTATGGGTTTATTAAAGCATCCACTTACAGATATTGGTCTTGCCAAATTTTTGGAAGATGCCAAAAAGTTTGCATAACCTTGTTACTACTAAAAGCCCCGTTAACGGGGCTTTTTTATGAGCATTACATCCAATGTTTATGCTGTTTGTTTTACCACACTGTAAAAACAAATTATCTTTCATAAAAAATAAACAATGAAAAGCAGCTTCTATTTTTTGTGCAGGTGCTGGATATTAACAATACTGTTGCTTACCAGCAATGATATGTGTGCACAAAAAAAATTACCCCGGCAATGCTACCAGCTTACCAGCTACCGCTATACCACACCCGTGCAAGAAGCCATACTGGACCATTACCTGCAACAGGCGCTTTTGCCTGCCCTGCACCGAGCCACTATAAAAAACATTGGTGTATTTAAAGCCATTGCCAACGATACAGCTTCGGGCAAACTACTATTTGTATTGGTTCCGTTAAGAGATGCTAACCAACTGGTACATATACACCACAAACTAGCTACCGATAGTGCATATCTGCAAAATGGTGCTGCTTATTTAAATGCGCCACACAACGAGCCGGTATACCAGCGCATAGAAGTACAATTATTACAAGCATTTGAAAAAGCTCCGGTAATGAATTTGCCTCAGTTAAAAGCAGAGCGGCACAACCGGGTGTACGAATTAAGAAGTTACGAAAGTGCCAGCGAACAACTATTTGCCAGCAAAGTGCATATGTTTAATGAAGGCGACGAAATTGGCCTTTTCAAACGGCTAAATTTTAATGCGGTATTTTACAGTACTGCATTGGCAGGCAGCCATATGCCCAACCTGGTGTATATGACAAGTTTTGAAAGCATGGCCGACAGAGACGAACATTGGAAAGCCTTTGTTGCAGATGATTACTGGAAAAAATTAGTAGCCATGCCACAATACCAGCACAATATGCAACATATGGATGTTTACTTATTACGCCCCACTACCTACTCCGATTATTAATCAATTGCTGTAAATGAAAACAACCCTTACTATTACTATCATTTTTGTAAGTATGCTTACCACGCTTAAAGCCCAGCAACCAACAAATGCAGCTATTTTGAATGCCGGGGTACAGCAAACCCTCGCCTATGCCAACGGAAAATTTGCTGTAGCATTTAAAGATTTGCAAACAGGGCAAAGCCTGCTGGTAAACGAACAGTTTATTTTTCATGCGGCCAGCACCATGAAAACGCCGGTGCTTGTAGAGCTATACAAACAAGCGGCCAGCGGAAAATTTTCACTAAAAGACTCCATCGTAATTAAAAATAATTTTAGCAGCATTGCAGACGGATCACCCTATATGCTGAACCCCTCAGATGATAGTGAGGCAGCACTATACCGTGCCGTTGGCCAAAAAACAAGCCTTGATGCACTGGCTTATCAAATGATTATAGCCAGCAGCAATCTTGCTACCAATATGATGATTGAACTGGTAACCGCAGCTTCGGTAATGCATACACTGCAGGAGCTGGGCATTACCGGGCTGCAAGTATTGCGTGGTGTAGAAGATAATAAAGCTTACGAAAAAGGGCTTAACAATACTACCACGGCCTATGCCCAATTGCAGTTATTTGAGCTAATGGCCCTGCAAAAACTAGTGAGTAAAAATGCAAGCCAATGCATGATTGATATTTTGCTGGATCAACAATTTAACGAAATCATTCCGGCACACTTACCCCCTGCAGTAAAAGTGGCGCACAAAACGGGCTCTATCACCGGCATACAACACGACTGTGGTATTGTGTACCTGCCCGATGGCCGTAAATATGTATTGGTGCTGCTAAGTAAATTTGAGGGAGATGAAAAAGCAGCCATTGAAACCATGGCCAACATTTCCAAACAGGTGTACGACTTTATGATGCAGCATTAATCTTGTACGCTGATATCATTTTGATTTTGCAGGTACATGGTAGGTACGCCACCCTGGTTAATAATTTTTCCTTTTACACAAACAAGTTTGTTTTTTAGCACTTCGGTTAAATCGTAATTAAAATTTACGATATCCTCTTTTTTTACAAATATGGTAAACACCTGGTTGGGAAACTGTTTATCCAGGTTAAGCAATACATTGCCGCCCCGGCTTAAACGGGCGCCCACTACCCTGCCACACACCGATACGGCATCTGCATGGCCCATCCACTGTTTAGCTACCGTTGTATTAAAATGATTGCGG